>CAXUOL010001024.1:0-2446 GCA_964252435.1 uncultured Nostoc sp. | reverse complement strand
TTACGAATTACGAATTACGAACTTGTGCCGAGCGAAGTCGAGGTATTACGAATTACGTTGATGATGGTTACTTGCTTGCTCACGGTACTAATCCCGCCCGCAAAGCACGGACAGCAGCTTGTGTGCGGTCAGCAACACAGAGTTTATTGAGAATACCTCGAACATGAGTTTTGACAGTACCGACTGTTAAGTAGAGCCTTTTCGCAATTTCTGCATTGTCACAGCCAGCGACAATCAACTCTAAAACATCCATCTCTCTGTGAGTTAAAGGATAGCTGACTATACTTTTCTCAACATCTGGATCAATACCTTCAATCAAAACTCTTTTTCCAGATGCGCCTCTGTTGCCATCAGAGAAATCTTGACGTATTTGTTGTAGTACAAGGTCTGCGATCGCTGGATCGATCCATGAGCTACCTGCATAAGTAGTTTGCACAGCCTCTACTAGTTTCTCTGTTTCTATATCCTTCATACAATAAGAATCTGCACCTGCTGCAAATGCTGCTAAAACTGCTTGTTCGCTATTTTGCATCGTTAAAATTAGCAGCTTTGTTGTGTAGTCCTCATTCTCTGCCTGATATTGCCTAAATGTGCGTGTTAGCTCAATGCCATCCATGTCAGGCAAACCAATGTCAATAGTAGCAACATCCGGCTTGAGAGTTTTCAGAAGCTTGATGCCGTCGGCTGCATTGGCTGCTTCACCAACAATGTTGAACTCTGGCTGGGTTTGTAAAGCAGACCGCAAGCCGATTCTTGTCAGGTTGTGATCTTCAATCACAAGGATCTTGATTTCACTCATAGTTACTTAACTTTACTCTTATTTATCTCAAGTACAGATTCAAATAACCTCGTTCTTCTATTCGGGATCTTATACAAAAAGCAATGCGTTTGGTATTATTCCCTGAAGTTCATCTACCATTAGACATAGATAACCTTATCTCGTAAGCCTTTCTAAGGCAAGAGTTCCGATATGACAATATAATTCAATCAAAAAATATTTTTATACATTAACCTAACGATCGATATTTTATGCTATACAATTTTTAATTAAAAATCTGGTAGCAAGCAAAAGTAGGTGACTATTAAGTAGTTACCCTTGATTTGAGTAGGATTATGCATCGAAAAAGGACTAAAGTAACTCACTATAGTACCCAGGCGCTGATATTAATTGGATAATTCAGGCGGCTAATATACTTGTAAAAAATGTGATGTTAAATAAAAATAGTACATATAAGATAAAAATAGCAGTGTAATTACGTAGACAATAAGTATTGAACTCAGGAAACTCTAAAAGAAAATATTAATCCTTAATAATCTCAGCGCTGGTGAAGTAAGCTATTACTAGATTTGCTAGGGATAGCCAAGCACTTCTTTTTTTATTTAGCCATGTCTTTACCTAAAAGTGTCAAAAAAGATAAAATTCTCGTTGTTGATGATATTTTTGACAATCTACTGGTCTTAGAAGCAGTCCTAGAAGATGAGGACTATGAAATTAGCTTGGTAGAAGATAGTAAGATTGCTCTGGCTATGGTTGAAGAGTCACCGCCAGACATAATTCTCTTAGATGTGATGATGCCGGAGCTAGATGGCTATGAATTTACTCGGCGCATCCGACAGAATCAGGCGTTGCCATTTATCCCGATTTTGCTGCTCACGGCTCACTATGAGTCTAGCGTTGTTGAAGGACTTGACGCTGGTGCAGATGACTTCATTCGCAAACCATTTGATCCTGATGAACTACATGCAAGGGTGCGATCGCTCCTGCGCCTCAAGCATAGTATCGACGAACGAGATCAGATGGCGAACCTCCGGGCAGATTTTGTCTCGCGTTTTACTCACGATTTACGTATACCCCTAGTAGCCTCCAACCGTGTATTAAAATTATTGCTAGAAGGCAGGTTTTGCGATGTTTCGCCACAATTGCAAGAGATAATTGATACCATGATTGGCAGCAATCAAGACCTGCTGGAAATGGTAAATACCTTGTTAGAAGTTTATCGTCATGAAGCGGGCTGTAAAACCTTAAAAATTTCTCCTTGCAATATTCAGGAATTAGTTAGTGAAGTTTCCCAAGAATTAACTCCTTTAGCTGAAGAAAAAGGATTAGCTGTAAACATTGATCGAGGTGAAACTGCAAGCACCATTATGGGCGATCGCTTAGAACTGCGGCGAGTTTTGACAAATCTCATCGGCAATGCTATCAAATTTACAGACAAAGGCTCTGTGAATATTCACTCTTATCTGACACCGTTAGCTGTGAATATTGATATCCGAGACACAGGGCCAGGAATTTCTAAACCAGATCAGGCAATATTGTTCGAGCGATTTCGTCAAGGGAAACACCAACGTTCTGGTAGTGGCTTGGGACTATATTTATCTCGCTGTATTATCGAAGCACATCAAGGCACAATCGATGTGACATCTGAACCAGGCAAGGGTAGTACAT
>CAXUOL010001023.1:0-2446 GCA_964252435.1 uncultured Nostoc sp. | reverse complement strand
AAGATGAGTTGGCAACTGGTAATGATTTTGTGGAAACAGTGCGGCAAATTGCAGCTACGGAAAATGCCCAAGTTGTGATAGTTTCGGCTCAAGTTGAAGCGGAATTAGTGGAATTACCAGAGTCAGATAAAGCTGATTTCCTGGCGTCTTTAGGTGTGGAAGAAGGCGGTTTGAAATCATTGATTCGGGCAACTTATATGCTTCTAGGCTTGCGGACATATTTTACTTGTGGTCCTAAAGAAACCCGCGCTTGGACAATTAATGCGGGAATGTCTGCACCTCAAGCAGCTGGTGTAATTCACAGTGATTTTGAACGGGGATTTATTCGCGCCGAAACTGTTGCTTATAAAGACTTGGTAACAACCGGTTCGATGAATGCGGCGAAGGAGAAAGGGTTGGTTCGCAGTGAAGGGAAAGAGTATACTGTGCAGGAAGGGGATGTAATGTTGTTCCGATTTAATGTGTAGGGGTAATTAATGAGTGGCCGTTATCGATAAAATAATGGTCAACTTACACCAAGTTGCGATCGCCCTAAAAATATTGACAAAGTGTTCAATATATGTATGTAGATGTTTAAGGAAACTGCTTGGCGATCGCAAATAAACAAGCTTTACCCAAAATATAGTTGCAACCCCTAATTAGGTCAAATAAAATGAAAGGCGCTCTCCAAAAGGGGAGCGCTTTTTAGTGTCATTAGTCAACGAAGAGAAAGCAGAGAAAGCCAGGTAGTAAGGCTGATTTCCATGACCCGTTGCTCCAGTAAAAGCAGGACAAGCGATTGCTTGTTTTTCCTTTCTTCTGCCGATCTCTATTCAGCTACTTCCACCCACAATGTACACATAAGAACCCAAATTCTCGTCGTCTGTACCAACCACTACACCGCCTTCTGCACCGGGAACAAGTTCCATAGCTTCAATTTTGTGATAATCAGAGCGGTAGAGAGGAACAAATTGAGAATTTTGCCGCCATACAATTTTGTTGCCACGCAATCCCAAGTAACCAGCGACATACACAGCTGACTGAAATGGGCCATCATCTCCGGCATCACTTGCTGAAGTGATATATACAATTCCTACGGAGTCTACCTTAATATCTGAAATATGGCGAACATTTCCAGATGGAAACGGTACTTTTAGATTGGCAGAACCTGCAAGGGTAATTTGATATTTAGCCAAGTCAAACATTCCCCAAAAAATAGTTGCTGGTTGTTCTCCTTCACCTCGATGTCCCCAAATAGCAATTAATTTACCGTCTATATTTTGTAATCCAAATGATTCAAAGTTATTTCCTTGAATAATTTCTGGTAGACTAAATTCTTTGAGAACTGAGATAGTTTTGTTGGCAGGCTCGAACTTGATGTGATAAGCTTTCCCAGAACTGCTTAAAGCTATAAAAGAAGATTTTGTTTTCTCTGGAACAGATGTTAAAGCTTCTAAGTCGATAGGCAATTCTGTATTATTTGGCCAATTCAAGGGGAAATATTCAGGCTGCCTTTTGCCCTTAATGGTAATAATTGCTAAACGACCTTGGTTTTTTTGTTTGTTGTCATGGACAATCAGAAAATCGAGCGTATTGCTTTGTTGCTCTATCAAAGCTATACCACTGATACCGAAAGGGATGCCACCGCGAACCGGACGCCAATCTTGCGCCCAAACTTGCAGGGATATGAGTAACAATGCACTTAAGACTACTATATTGATGATTAACTTCAAAAACCGAGGCATATTGATTTAGCCAAGCTGTGAGTATCGGTAAAACGATTGTCTTAACGGATGCTCAATCATATCAAATCCTAGCAATTTGCACCCACATCAATAAAGCAGCTTTTTGTACTCACAGCTAACAGTATACTTACGTAATTACTTGACTCCCGATATTACTTTCTGTAAAGAAAGCAATAATTCGTTGACAGTATAGGGCTTCGACAAAAATGTATTGACACCAATAGCTGCTACTGCACTGAGCTTATTGTCAGACATAAGTCCACTGCTGGCAATAATTTTGACTTGGGGGTTAATTTTTTGCAAGGTACGCATGGCTGTTAAACCATCCAGTGAGGGCAGCATAATATCCATGAGGACGGCACTAATTTTGTCTCTATTTTGAGCGTATAACGCGATCGCCTCAATGCCATCACTGGCAACTAAAATTTTGTAGTTGTGAGCTTCTAGTGATGTTATCGTAATCTCTTGAATGGCGGCTTCATCATCTACAACCAAAATCAATTCTCCATGTCCTGTCTGTGGTGGCAAATTTTCGGGGCTGAGTGTTTCTATTCCCCCCACTGCTGGTAAGTAAACCTTAAAGCTAGTGCCACTTTCCGCTCCACTATACACGTTCACAAAACCTCCGTGACTTTTAACGATCCCCAGTACTGTGGAAAGTCCTAAACCAGTGCCTTGTCCGACATCTTTTGTAGTAAAGAATGGCTCGAAAATTCTATCTA
>CAXUOL010001022.1:0-2450 GCA_964252435.1 uncultured Nostoc sp. | reverse complement strand
AAGGGAGAGGCTAGCGCCTTTCCAACTCTTGGAGACGCTGCGCGAACGGAACGCTCCGCGTTTCGCGGAGCGTCTCCAAGAGTTGGGGGTTTCCCCCATGAGCGACTGGCGTGTGGGGTGCAATGACTGTGGGAATCATAACTAATTATGCGGACATGATATCAACCCCTTTGGGGAATTCAAAATTCAAAATTCAAAATTCACGCATTACAATCCCCATAAATAAATTTAGGCGATGCACTGAGCGTAGCCGAAGTGGGCTTGAAAATTTGGACTCTTTGTGCCTTAGCCTTAACAGATAAATTTATTTAACCCAAGCGTATTGATATATACCGTGCCCCTACACTTGGCGATATTCGTACCGCATCTGAATGGAAAACGCTATAACAAGATTCCCGACTTCTTAGAGAAAGTCGGGAATCTAAGCCAAGCTAATTGGCAAAAAGTGTTAATTTAACGGGGTTTACTTTACAGTAGTATTAATACTGGCGTAAAATAGCAGACAATGAACTATTTTTACGAAGATCCATCAAGTCTGCTAAAGGTTCTGTGCGCGTATCTAGGTGGTGCTTGTGTTCTGCTGGTAGAACCGTTACTAGATGCTTTGTTTTAGGTTGCATCTGCATAAGGGGCATTAGTTGTGGCTGTGGCACAAAAATTGGCTGACTCTTGGGAAGCTGTGGTGCCAATTTTTGGTGATGCTTCTGTGCCACGCGTACCTGATGGCGATTAACCTGTTTTTGAAGTTTTTGCGGTTGCTTTGTGCGGTTAAGCACTCGGAAAATGAGCAAGGAACCACCACCACAGCTGAGGACGATCGCAGCCACCATCCATAAAGGTGTAGGATTACTATTCTCAGAGGGCGGACTGATTGGTTCTTCAACTATAACTGGGATTTTTTCTGGTTCTTCTTGTGGCAGGGGGCCAGCATTACCTAAGCTATATAAGGCAAAGGCACCACCTCCCATAAACATGGCTAAACACCCGGTTAACAATAGCCAAGGATGATGTGCAACCAGATATATCAGAACATTCGAGCTGTTTTTTAGTCTCGATTTCCTATTTGTCAGCTCTGGAGTAGCCCTTTTTAATTGGGTTCGCTCGCGCTGTACACTCTGACTTTTTTCCATGATTACTTTCAGATTTCTACCCCTCTAGTCAATAAATTGTACTTGAGGAGTCAAGCATCAGGTATCCGTAACAAAGTTCAGATTTTAGTAGCTTTTTTGTAAAACATAAGCTACCAAATCTGGCTAACTTTTGCCAAAGTTCTGTATTTATTGTGACTTTTCGCCGTAAGAATCTGAAATTAGTTCGCTTATTTTCTCTGTCAGCTAGGAGAATGTCTTTCAAGAGCAAGTTGAATTAACCGATCAACTAATTCTGGAAAGGAGACTCCACTATGGGCCCAGAGTTGGGGATACATACTTGTCGCAGTAAAGCCTGGTAAGGTATTGATTTCGTTAATCAAAACTTCTTGTGTCGCTTCCACGTAGAAAAAATCTACCCTTGCCAACCCCGCAGCGTCAACAGCGGCAAATGCTTGCAAAGCCATATCCTGGATTTGACGAGCGATCGCATCTGGAAGCTGTGCGGGAATCAGTAAATCTGCCCGACCATCAGTATATTTAGTTTCATAATCATAAAAATCGCTGTCATAAGTAATCTCTCCAATGACAGAGGCTTGGGGTTGATCGTTACCTAAAACGGCACACTCGACTTCTCTAGCGACGACACCAGCTTCTACAACTAGCCTTCGGTCATAACTGGCAGCACTATCTAAAGCGGCTTCTAATTCTGGGCGCGATCGCACTTTGGCAATACCTACTGATGAACCCAAATTCGCAGGCTTGACAAAAGCAGGATAACCTAATGTTGCCTCAATTTCATCACACAGTTTCGGAAATACGCACGGATTAGACCAAACCTGCGTTCTAGTTACCGCCTTGTATTTTACCTGTGCTAGTCCCGCTTGCTCAAAAGCCATTTTCATGGCAATTTTATCCATTCCCATTGCCGAACCTAACACCCCAGAACCGACAAAGGGGACTTGCATCAAAGTGAGTAACCCTTGAATTGTCCCATCTTCACCGTTGGGGCCGTGAAGAATGGGAAACCAAACATCCACTTGGGAAACTTGAGAGGGAGATTGCCAATTGCTCAGGGTTTGGGCTTGAGGGTTGGATGTGAGACTTACCTCAGAAGTTGATTCTGCCGATTCCAGCAGCGGACTGCCGGTTGCTAAAACCTTTTCGGGTACTTCTCCCGCCAGCCAGCGGCCATCTTTTTGAATGTAAAAAGGCAGTATTTCGTACTTACCAGCATTTTCCTCTGCACTCAAGGCTTTAGCGATCGCCCGTGCTGAGTTGATCGAAACTTCATGTTCTCCCGAACGACCGCCAAACAGTAACCCCACCCGCAGCTTAGTCATTTTCGGCTCCTCCACACTT
>CAXUOL010001021.1:0-2453 GCA_964252435.1 uncultured Nostoc sp. | reverse complement strand
AGTGCTACTGCCTGATTATACCAAGCTAAGTGGAAGTCGGGTTTAATGGCGATCGCTTGTCGATAAGAGGCGATCGCTTCAGTGCGGCGTCCTAAGTTGTCTAATGCTATACCTCGGTTATACCAAGCTAAGTAGAAGTCAGCTTGAACTGAAAGTGCTTTATCCCAGGAAGCGATCGCTTCTGACCACCTGCCTAAATTAAACAGTACTACACCCCGGTCTATCCAAACTTCGTGGTACTCTGGGTTAATTTCTATAGCTCTGTCGTAAGATATAATCGCCTCGGCAAATTGTTCGCTGACAGCTAGGGCTATGCCTCGGTGATACCAGTTTTCCTGGTCTTCTGGTTCGAGTTGCAGGGCTTGGTCATAACTAGCAATCGCTTCTGGTAGCCAACCTAATTTCAGTAGTGCCAAACCTTTGCTAGACCACGCTTCTTGATAGTCTGGCTTGATTTCAATCGCTTTGTCAAAAGAAGCGATCGCTTCTTCAAAGTATCCTAATTCTCCGAGAGTTCCACCCCGATTGTACCAAGCTTTGTAATAGTCGGGTTTCAGTTGTGTGGCTGTTTCATAGGAGGCGATCGCTTCATCAAAACGTTCTAAATGGAACAGCGTTAAGCCTCGATTAAACCAATATTCTGAGAATCCAGGTTGTAATTCAATGGCTTGGTCATAAGATGCGATCGCGCCTAACAAATCACCTGTTTTTGCTTGGCTTAGACCTTGGTAAAACCACCCTTGAGCGTGAGTAATCGGATTATCGCTATGTCGCTCAATAATAACAGGGGAATTACTGCTTTGAACTGCCAAATCTGAAGCAAGTTGCTGGACTAAATTGGTACTTTGATCCAACCTTACCCACAACTCATCTAAAGTATTAGCCACATTTGGCTCTAAATTTGTCAAAGTGTTATCCCAGGTTTCCACCGAGTCAGATGTTGCTAATTCAGTCCTTTGTCTAGTGGAAAGGAGATTTGCTGGTGTTGTAATTTGAACAACTTCTTCTTCGTCGAACCTCAGTTGGGTTAACAAGCTGATTGTATCTTCCGCTGCCGGGAGAGGGATATTTTCTGGTATTGTGGTTTGGGCGTCTTCCCTTTCATACTCCCATACCAGTTCCTCTGAGTTTTCGGGCAATCTTTCCTCAAAAGAGGCATTTTGGGATGCTGATGTTATTGGTTCAACATCTGGCTCATCATACTCCCATAATTGTTCACCTAAGCTACGGATTAGCTCTTGTCCGGGAGAAGTTGGGAGAATTTCTTGCCCAGGAGTAGTTTTTATTACATCTGGCTGATCATACTCCCATAACTGCTCGCCAAAATCGCGGAGCAGTTCTTGCCCAGGAGTAGTTTCTATTACATCTGGCTGATCATACTCCCATAACTGCTCGCCAAAATCGCGGAGCAGTTCTTGTCCTGGAGTAGTTTCTACGTTATTTTGTGCCTGATTGTCCTGATATTCTATCTCTGTAGGTAAGTTTTGCATTAGCCGAATGCCAATGTCATAAGCAACTTCTCCAATTCTGCCAACACCAAGTTCCCCCAATTGCACCATCTGTGTTGCTAAAAGAGGATTTGGTGTCGGTGAAGCTAGCAAGCTTTCACCAAACATCACCAACCAATCTATCCAACGTTCAGCCGGAATGCGATTTTCGATCCGTTGCAGAAACCTCAATGCCCACTGTCGTCCTCGTGCTTGATGCACGCCTTCTAACAATTGGATAAACAATTGTTCCAGATCCGCATTGGTTAGTTCTGGTAGTACGCCCACCAGATTGCGTCCTCTCGAACCCTTGAGAGAACTATTCTGTTTACTTGCAATGAGGCGCTTTAAAAACCTTTTAAGCGACTGCGATATCCGCCTGAGCATCTGCCACACTCTTGGATTTTGTTTTTCTAGATTGTAGCCATCGTTGTGTTAAAAAAATCATCAATTACGTAAAAATCCATTAGATTCGGACAGCTGCTTCCGTAGAAGGTTAGCAAAAAATATACAAATCTTCAAGAGCATAGCATTACAACGTAACAATTCCCAGATTTAACTCTTGAATTTGACTCTAACAAGCAGTTAATTTTCAGTTTGCTCTGTAGTCGGTTGACCAGCAGGATATAACTGACTAATTAATGCCTGGACAAGCACTTGTGGATCGTCTGTTTCCACGGCAAGCTGTTGAGCAATCTGCTGACGTAAATTTTCATCCTCCTGCAACATTACAAACAACTGTTCTAAGGTGACTGTTTGATATTCTCCCTCTGGGGGGTTCTCTGGTGCATCTGCTAACTCTGAGACTGGGGCAGCTACTTCAGAAGTCAAAGGAGTGCTAAAAGCATCTGGCCCTTCATATTCCCAAATTGGTTCGCCTTCATTGCGTGACAACAACTGCATCCCGATATTATAGGCAACATCTCCAATTTCTCCGACGCCCAACTCACCCAATTGCACTAACCG
>CAXUOL010001020.1:0-2465 GCA_964252435.1 uncultured Nostoc sp. | reverse complement strand
TGCCAGAGTAAACGTAAAGAAAGAAAAGTTAAAACTCTATTTAAGAATGCAGTATCAGTCTTATTTAGACTAGCATAACAGTGATTACTGTAAAGCTAAACACAATACCAAAGTAATAATTATGTCCACTCATGACCTGTTAATGCTAGTAACCTTACTTACTCCAGGGATTTTACTTTCTGTGATAATTATGATGACTTTTGCGGCTGGTGGCTAATTGCCAGAGACGTTAGTCACTAGTTAGTGAATAGCTATCAGTATTTAAAGATAACTGTTCACTGATAACTGATATTAAAATCAAACGATGGAAACGCGATGTCTACAACAGGCTACGCCTACGCTGTACCAAAGGAACTTGAAAAATGAAGGTGGCATTTCTGGGAACTGGACTGATGGGACTACCAATGGCTCAAAGGTTATTAGCCGCAGATATACAGCTAGTTGCCTACAATCGTACCCCAGAAAAATTAGCACCACTACAAGCAGCTGGGGCTGAAATTGCTACACATCCCCGCCACGCCATTCGCGCTGCTGAGTGCGTAATTCTCATGCTGACTAATGCCCCAGCTATTTATAATGTGTTGCTTTCAGATACTGCTTGGCAAACTTTGGAAGGACGCACAATTATCCAAATGGGAACAATTACGCCCACAGAAAGCCAGGAAATTAGAGATGCAGTTGTTGCTGGTGGTGGTGAGTATTTAGAAGCACCTGTATTAGGGAGTATCCCAGAAGCAAAAGCTGGTAAGTTGAATGTTATGGTAGGGGCCGAGCCAGAACAATACGAACGCCACTTGAAGTTACTCCAAAATTTTGGCACAGAACCTTTACTTATCGGGCCAGTGGGATCTGCGGCGGCGCTTAAATTGGCACTAAATCAACTAATAGCTTCTCTAACAACTAGCTTTGCTCTGAGTCTAGCTTTTGTCCAACGTCAAGGTGTCGATGTCGATATGTTTATGCAAATCTTGCGCGACAGTCCACTCTACGCACCTACCTTTGACAAAAACCTACAACGGATGTTAGATGGCAATTATGCCGATCCCAATTTCCCCACAAAACACTTGCTTAAAGATACGGAATTATTTATCTCAGAAGCGAAATCTCGGAGTTTGGATCTCAGCAGTATTAAAGGAGTGCGGCAAATCTTACAAACAGCCGTAAAAATGTCATTTGCTGATGATGATTACTCATCACTATTTTCAGTCATTAAGGAATGGGGAGAATAAATTTTTGTAGGGTGTACAAATATACATTGGTGTCAACTTAATGTTAAAAGGGCGGTTGATAACCCAATAAGGTTCAATTAGCGCCAAAAATTTTAAACTGTATAGGTTGGGTTGAGGAACGTAGCTTGCTTCCCGTTCGCGTTGGCGTTCGCGTTAGCGTCTCTGAAAGAGAAGCCTCTCGTAGAGAAGCGTCCCGAAGGGA
Source organism: uncultured Nostoc sp. (assembly GCA_964252435.1). GTDB lineage: Bacteria > Cyanobacteriota > Cyanobacteriia > Cyanobacteriales > Nostocaceae > Nostoc. Next base: position 1,034 of record CAXUOL010001020.1, on the reverse strand, counting down.
AGGGTAACCCAACATTTCTGTGGCTTTGTTGGGTTGCGCTTTGCTTAACCTAACTACAATTTTTTTAACTTAACGTTAAAAGGGCGGTTGATAACCGCCCTACTTGTAAGTTGACATTTGAAAAATCTTGTAAATTCAGACACATTCAAGAAAGCTTATTCCTACACTTTGGCATTCCTGATATGCCTTTGAAAATACTCAATCAAAAGGTTTTAACTGAATCGTAATCGTTAAAAGGATAAGCTAATCGGCATTTAAGTTGCATAAAAGCAAGGCTTCATCTCTGACTACGAGCGAATCATTCTGGAAAAATGAATGACGATTAGCTTATTACTGCCCATTAATAGTAGTTGATCGGGGAAATGGTAGAGGTTCAGGCTGAGATGAAGGTTGAGGTTCAAGTTGAGGTTCAGGTTGAGGATTGAGAAATTCCTGCCAAGTCTTAATTTGCTCTTGCGCTGCACTGTAAGCAGCACTACCGCGTGGAACCGATTTGGCAATATCAATGCCTCTAGCAATATCAGACTGACCTTGAGTGCGTGCTATTTCTAACAATTGCTGACTCCATTGGTCAATGGCCTGATTTGCATCCATACGTAAGATGCTATTGTTTGAAACTCGATCCGCCAGTCGTATTGCTTCAACTAAGGCTTCTGGAGTGCCAGCTGCCCCCACTTCCTGGGCTTTTTTCCAGTTTTCTCTGGTGCGGATTTGCCCTTCCCAGTCATCGATCGCAGTTTGTGCTTCTTGTGAAAGCGCCCTTCCCGATGAAGCAATTTGTTGAGCTGTGCTAATGGCGGCGGTGAGATTTCCACTCTGAGCCAGTTCTTGTGCTCGATCTAAATAAGGTTGGTCTTGAATTCGCTCAATCTTTCCTACCCAAGTACGAATTTTTTTCCGTGCTTCTGGATACAATGCACGACCTCTACGAATTTCGCTGGCCTGGGCGATCGCAGCTTGCAAGGAGTTAATATCCTCGAATATTGCTATCTGTTCGGCGCGGTCTAAGTAAGGTTGGTCTTCAATTGTCTCCA
>CAXUOL010001019.1:0-2466 GCA_964252435.1 uncultured Nostoc sp. | reverse complement strand
GATTCTACGTCATCAACGCTGAGTGCGATCGCTTTGACATTGCGCTTGTCAAATTCTGGTTTGAGCTTGGCAACTGTGCCAAGTTCTGTTGTACAAACAGGTGTAAAATCAGCAGGGTGAGAGAACAGCACAACCCAGCTGTCACCTGCCCATTGGTAAAAATCGATGTCGCCGTGTGTTGAGGCTTGCGTAAAGTTGGGTACTGTGTCACCTAGACGGAGAGCCATGAGAGATTCCCTGTAGTTAGAAAGCCATATATATTCTAGTATGCCATCATGACATAAAACCCCTATTTCCCAATCGGACTTTAGCAGTTTGAAACAAAATTTTAGGTTGTCAGCGCTCTCGGATAAAGGACGAAAGAGAGGTAAGACTATTGACTAAAATACACATGTATGCTCTTAATTAATATGTTTTCCCTACAGGTTTTTCTTTACATAGAGAATTGCAAGTATCAGGGCAATAGCTGACTACAATCCATTGCAAGTCTAGGCTTATTGAGTGACAACATTTCCACATTATTGCAGAATTATGGGAACCTTAATTGGCATAAATACAATATTTTGAGAAGTTTCTAAACTCTTAAAAATTTAATTTTTATAACGTAATAATTGCGAATAAAAACTACAAATATATTTATTATTTTTGAATTATGAATTACTTATGATGATAGTAATCTTTTTAGTGATTGGTGTTATCCTCAGCACAACTGCAAGTTTTGTTTTTGGAGTTCCCTGGTTGATGCCGATTTTAGGTGCTGCTGTCCCCTATCCCATTTTCTTTTTACAAGTGCGTCGTCAACAATATAAAAGTGCTTTTTGGTGGATGTTACTGTGGGGAGTTTTGCAGAGTATTGCTGTAATTGTAGCAACAACAATCGCACCACAAACAGCAGCAAAAGTCATTCTCCGTGGACAGTCATACACTACAGAGATGTTCCACTGGATTCGCACGGGAGAAGGTATGGAAGGAACAATCCGTTTATTTTTACCAGACCATTTATTGCAATACGGAATTTTTTGTATTCTCTGCGTTGTCACCTTAAGTAGTGCGGCATTGATATTCGGCACTTGGATGCTGAACTACATGAATTTTTATGTTGCAGAATTAGTGAAAGTTAGCGCTAAACCTTGGTTAGCAGCTATTTTAGGGTGGTATCCTTGGTCAATTTTGCGGATAATCGGGTTTATCGCCACTGGAGTAGCTTTAGCTGCATTGGGATTGAATTTAATAACTCGCATCAGAGGCGAAATTCCAAAGTCTCCCTTTCCGAAAACTTATATGTTAATTGGGATTGGTTTTGTGATTGCGGATATCGTTGTCAAAGCGGTTCTAGCACCTATTTGGCAAAAACTTTTGTTATCTGCGTTGGGTTAAATTCATTTGTTTGCCAGAATTTTTTGGTAGGCTTGGATTGTTTGCTTTGCGATCGCATCCCAGCTAAAATTTTCTAATGCATATTTTTGGGCGTTTAATCCCCGTCGTTGGCGTTCTGCGGGATTTTCCAAAGCCTCTTGCAGTAACTCTACCAGTGCTTGGATATTTGTTGCGCCTACCCAACCCGACTCACTATCACGTATCTGTTGACAAATATGCACTTGGTCAGAAATGACTACGGGTACACCTGCAACCATCGCTTCAGCTACAGCAATCCCAAAATTTTCGTAGTAGGAAGGTAAGACAAATAAATCAGCAGTTTGTAGTAAACTAACTTTGAGTTCACCAGTGACAAAGCCAGTAATTGTAGCGTGCGATCGCAATGGTGAATTTTGAATTTGGGATATTATCTTTTGTTCATAATCTGGTTCTTGAGGATTAGTACCAGCTAAGACAAAATGAAACTTATAACCAACTGCTAACAGCTTCTCTAGCGCCGGAATCAACAAATTTAACCCTTTTTTCGGGTCAATTCGTGACATAAACAGCACCAACGGTACATCTTTTGGTATTTCTAACTGACTACATACATTTTTAAGAGAAGATTGACGGGGAATCACACCCAAGGGAATCACCAAATCTGGCGTAGATACTCCAAATCGTTCTGATATTTTAGCTTCTTGGTCGCTGGTAAAATGAATTGCTGCGGCACTAGCTAAATTTTGACGTTCTATAATTGCGACATAAAGCTGTTTTAATTGCTTTTTCTTCTGTAAATCAGCCGGATCGAGAGTACCCAAAGGACGGAAAATATAAGGTAGTTTTTGCTGACGACACACAATAGCAGCAGCACTAATTATTGGTGAGAATAAAGCATGAATATGTGCTATGTCAAACTCATGGGCATGACATTTTAACCAGTTTAATAAATCTAGGGAAAATTTGTAGCGACGAAATGGGGCACAACGAAAGTAAATTATTTCATAGCCATCTTGTTTAATTGGGCGATTTAAAGGAACATCCAGAGGTGTTTGACCATTATCGCCATTACTATCAGTTGTGAGAATTGTAACTTCTACTCCCTCTTTT
>CAXUOL010001018.1:0-2467 GCA_964252435.1 uncultured Nostoc sp. | reverse complement strand
ACTTTTGCGCTCACTTTACTTCAACACAGTAAAAGATGTCAAATGGGTTCTATAGAAGAGTTTCGCTCGTTAGATGGAAAACATTTGGAATTTATTAATCCTTAAAGCCACTGGCACATATACTTAATTTTGACATTAATACTTGTAAGTGTTGATTTATAAGTGTTAGAGCCAAATTCGTTTCATGTGATTTGAAGATAAATGTGCCAGTTGCGTAAGTCCTGATGATAATCAAATATGGTAAGGAGAGAGAAAAGCGAGCAATGCTCGCTTTTCTCTCTCCTTTTTAGGCATGATTATCATTATAATGAAGTATTGAGATGATCTTGTGAGAAAAAGTGAAATAAACCTAAAATAATTTTTACAAAGAATGCAAAAGCTTCCGGTGAGTATCAAGTGAAACTTAAGCCAAAAATTACAATTGCTGACCATTTTGCTGCCATGTCAGACCCCAGAATCGAACGTAGTAAATTACATAAACTAATCGATATTATTACGATTGCTATTTGTGCAGTGATTTCTGGAGCCGATACTTGGGTAGATATTGAAATGTACGGAGAAGCTAAATATAAGTGGTTGAAAAAGTTTCTAAAATTAGCAAATGGTATTCCGTCACACGATACGTTTGCCAGAGTATTCGCCCGAATTAATCCCGAACAATTTCAACAATGCTTTTTGAATTGGATTAACACAATTAGTCTGCGAACAGATGGTGAAGTTATCGCTATTGATGGTAAAACTTTACGGCATTCCTACGATTCGGGAAGTGAAAAAGCAGCGATTCACATGGTTAGTGCTTGGGCAACTTCTCAAAAATTAGTTTTAGGACAAGTAAAAGTTAATTCTAAATCTAATGAAATTACAGCTATTCCTGAACTGCTCAAAGTTTTGGACTTGAATGGTTGCATTGTCACGATTGATGCAATGGGTTGTCAGCGAGAGATTGTTAAGTTAATTAAAGAGCAGGGAGGAGATTACGTCATTAGTTTAAAAAAGAACCAAGGTTCTCTATATTCAGGGGTAGAAGATTTATTTAAACAAGCCGTATTAAGTCGATATCAAGGATCTACACATAGTGATTATCGTGAACAAGGAATAGGTCACGGTCGAAGAGAGATTAGATATTACGCCACTCTAAGTAATATCAAAGAATTGGTTGACCCAGAGGATAAATGGGTAAGTCTCATGAGTGTTGGTAAGGTAGAGTCTGTCCGTACATTAGATGGAAAAGCCAAGCTGGAAACCCGTTATTATATTAGTAGTTTACCAATAAATGCTCAGAAATTAGGTGAATATGTCCGCACTCATTGGCAGATTGAAAACTGTCTTGATTGGGTATTAGATGTTCAATTTAATGAAGACGATTCTCGTATTCGCAAAGATAATTCTCCCGAAAACTTCGCTATCCTTCGTCATCTAGCTCATAATCTTTTAAATCAAGAAAAATCCTTAAAAGTTGGCGTGAAACGTAAACGTAATCGTGCCGGATGGGATGACGATTATTTATTCAAAGTTCTGTTTGGCTAAAAGTTAATTTTTCATCTTTCCCATCAGGGATTCACTATATCTACTTATCAACGCTACAATTAGTGTGATTTTAACGTCAGAATTTATTACCAATAATATCTTTCTTTATTTGGAAAATTTCAATATATGCTTTGACCCTCAAAAAATCTATGTATTCATTATTAAATACTTGAACTGACTTATTCTACCCCGTATTATTCGCTATCAATTTAAATTAAGATGCGTTTGCCCTGGGATCTATCTGTGTTGCTGTTTCGATATGGCTCACCGCATATTCTGTCTTACTTCGTGCATCTAGCACTAATGGTCGTGGCTTTCTAGAATCTAATAGCAATTGAGCAAATTCCTTGCTTGTAATTTCCTTAACATTAGGAAACTTCAATTTAATCAGAAGTTTAATAAACTTAAAAAACATAAGTGATCGCACTTGTAAAAGTACGCTTTCGTTTTTATAGATAGTTTTAAGTTTGATTGGATCACTAGTATGATTTTAAAGACTCTTCAGGCTCTATGAGCTATTAGTTCTCGAAAATAAATTTAAATTATCAGACCTTGTTATGGCGGAACCGTCAGCGCATGTTTTAAGCGTGGTTCATCTGTTAGATATCCAAAATGCGGATTGTGTTATGTCGGTGGTTGGCAAGAATCTCCAACTAAGAAATACACCCTTAGCCTGACTCCGCCGCCAACCCCGGCAGCAACCGCCCCCGATAGAATTCTTGCTGTAACCCCAAAAGAACTGCCAGCACCCCAAGTTCCAACCAATCGCCCAAATCTTCGCCGTGCAGAGATACCCGGTAGTAGCCGCAGGGCAAACGATCGCACACAATTGCCCCTATGTAGAGTTATTCGGGGCGATGATGGTATACCTTGAGGGAGCAAATGACAACCATTGGTTGTCGAAATCCAACTGGATGGTGTCTACACAGTTCCAAGAGGC
>CAXUOL010001017.1:0-2475 GCA_964252435.1 uncultured Nostoc sp. | reverse complement strand
CTGAAATTATTGCTACTCCATAAAAAGCTAAAGATTTGAAGTTGAAATGATTCATCAGAAAAATGGGTAGAAACCCCGTCCTTCTAGGACGGCTTTACATGGAATGTGATAGAATGTGAGGTATGGAAAAAGCCTACCGCTACCGTTTTTACCCAACTACCGAACAAGAAAGTCTCTTGCGTCGAACAATTGGTTGTGTGCGGTTGGTGTTTAACCGAGCATTGGCAGCGAGAACCGAAGCTTGGTATAAGAGGCAGGAACGAGTTGATTACGTTCAAACCTCCACTATGTTGACGCAGTGGAAAAAGCAAGATGACCTCCAGTTCTTGAATGAGGTTAGCTGTGTACCACTGCAACAAGGCTTGAGGCATCTGCAAACAGCGTTCACCAACTTCTTTGCTCTTAGGGCAAAATATCCCAACTTTAAGAAGAAGCATAGCGGTGGCAGTGCAGAATTTACCAAGTCTGCTTTCAAGTGGAAGGATGGACAGGTCTATTTGGCTAAGTGTGCCCAAGCACTGCCAATTAGATGGTCTAGACAATTGCCTGCATATTGTCAACCCACAACTATTACGGTTAAGGTTGACCCCTCTGGGCGTTGGTTTGTCAGCCTGCGGATTGACGGCCTGACCGACGAGAAACTCCAACCCGTTGATAGTGCTGTGGGCTTGGATGTGGGCATCAGTAGCCAAGTCACACTGAGTACAGGAGAGAAGATTGCTAACCCCAAAGCTTTTGATAAATATTATCAAAAGCTGAAAAGAGCGCAAAAATCCTTGAGTCGCAAGCAGAAAGCTTCTCGTAATCGAGACAAAGCAAGACTCAAGGTTGCCCGGATTCAAGCCAAGATTTCTGATTCGAGAAAAGACCATACCCATAAACTGACAACTCGGCTGATTCGTGAAAACCAAACGATAGCGGTCGAGGATTTGGCGGTTAAAAATATGGTCAAGAATCCCAAACTCGCCCGTGCAATTAGCGATGCCGCATAGTCCGAGTTTGTTAGACAACTGGAGTATAAGTCCAAGTGGTATGGTCGTACCTTGGTGAAAATTGACCGTTGGTTTCCCAGTTCTAAACGCTGTGCAAATTGTGGTCACATTATCGATCAACTGCCGTTGAATATTAGGGAGTGGGATTGTCCTAACTGTGGGACACACCACGACCGAGACATCAACGCCAGTCGTAACATCTTGGCGGCAGGACTTGCCGTTGCAGTCTGTGGAGCGAACATAAGACCTGATGGGCATAAGTCTAAAGGGCAGTTGCGAAAAACCCGCGTATGGAAGGAAACAGAAACCTAAATCGTGAGGTTTAGGAATCACCGTGGCGTTGACTCCCGGTGAGGATGTCAAGTTCTCAGTTCCTCAATGTTGACTCTTGACTACTAACATCAGGAAGCATGGAAGCCAGATGAGCAGTGACTTGACTGTAACGGCGGGTAATCAGCAGGGAAGAGGAACATTGAATGGCTAGTTGATCTGTATATCTTCCCAAGGTTTGACGCTCGATACCCCAAGTGCGACTAGTGCCTGCAATTGTTAAATCTACATTTTTTGAGGCTTCGACTACAACTTGGATTGGATCTGGAGCTTGGACAATTTTGATTTCGATGCGATCGCGTACACTACTCGGTAATTGCTCCATCATCGTATTTAACTCATAACTCAATTCATCTTTAAGCTGATTTTCGGTTACAACCTGCAAAACCTGTAATATACAAGTCTCACGGTTAATTAGCAGTCTCAGAGCTAGTGTTAATGCCAAATCATCATGAATGTTTGCCGAATAAGGCACCAATAAGCTTTCTAAGCGATCGCTTCCTCTGTCCACAAACACGGCAACATCCACTGGCGCACTAGTGAGCATTTGACCAACTCTTCCACCTAAGCGATTGCTAATAAAGGCTGGGCGATGCCATCCCACAAGAATTAAATCAACTTGTTTGAGTGCGGCAATCTGTGCAGTTTCCCGTGCAACATTACTAGATATGCGAACGATCGGACGCACGTGAGAGCGTATTTCTACTGGTTCAAGAGTATTAATCAATTCTTCTAGCTGCTGGCGACGCTGGGCAATTAATCGGTCTGCTTCAACTGGTGTACTTTCAAAGGCATAATCTTCTTCAAATTCAATCAAGCTCAGAGGGTTAACAACAGCAGGATATTGGGAGTTGAGAGCGATGCTTGCTGCCAACTGTACCAAGCCTTTTTGGGTACTCGGATTCGCCACTGGCACCAAAATTCGGTAGGGACGAATGTAAGTTTCGGCATCAGTAGCGCTGGTAGCTGTTTCTGCTTCTAACTCCGGTTCCACCACATCTAACCTGATCAGTCTCTTCGGATATGTCCATTCCAGCAGTGGCGAGGTCATGAAGGTAGTTACCAATGCCATAATTACCAGCATGGTAAATATTAAGGGAGAAATTACCTTTAACTCTAGACCAATGTTTAGTACTATCAGTTCGGTTAAACC
>CAXUOL010001016.1:0-2476 GCA_964252435.1 uncultured Nostoc sp. | reverse complement strand
TTTTATGGAGATAAGAAATACATCACGCAAGTTTCGCTTTCACTGACAGTATTTTAAATAGATTACTGATAGTAAAGGTTAAGCAATCAATTTCTCTGTTCCATATTATTGTTAGGACTCTCAAAAGCTCATGATTAGTTTTAAATCTAAATTAGTAAACGCGACTTTGGCTGCTAGTTTTGCAATCCCCTTGGCTACTGCTGGGATGTTTACATCTGCTGGTTCAGCTCAAGCGGCTATTATTGGAAGTGCCTCTTTCGACGGAAATTTGATATTTCAGAATAAAATACAGAACACTCCAACCACTGAAGTACTCAAATTTGATAATCCAGCAGATGTATCGTTTGCAGATGGTATATTTGATGGTGTGACTGAGGTTATGGTAGGTAACACCGACCCTTACAGCTTAATATTAAATCAACTTTCAGTCCTAAGCTCTACACCTGGAAACGCATCAGCTTTGTACAAAGTTGATATGAGTTCAGTAGTTGATCCGTTCCTTACTTTTGATAATGGGATCAAGTTTAAGGCAACTAGTATATCTAATATTACTAGGAGAAGGCAAGAAAATAGTCCTGGGTCGTATACTACCAGTATAGATGCCTTTTCAGTTTTAGGAACCTTCTATAATGGTGTAAATGCTGTAGGCGATGGCTCGATTAATGCACTTCAGAAGAACACAAATAATGCTCGTCCTGGGCGCTATCAGTTTCAAATAGATGCTATCTCACAATCCGTTCCTGAGCCAACAACAATACTAGGCTTAGGTGCAGTAGGTGCAGTCGTGGCTATGTCTCGCCGTCGCAAAACTCTGGCTAATTAATGAAAAATATCCAGCAGATAAATTGCTGAGAAAAAAGGTGGTAGAACAATTGTAAAGACTATCACCTTGTACAAAATCTATCTAATTATATCGGTTTTCAATGAAGTGTTATAGGTTTTGGTTCGTAGTAATTTAGCGATTACTGCGAACCTTTAATTATTTCCAAGAAAAACTTTATTGAAAACGACTTTTCCAATTTTGGTAATTCTATGGAAAAGTCAGGTTAACTATTCCTAGAAAGACGAACTCAGACTGACTGCAAAGAATTTTTGGCTTCGCTTGCGATCGCATCTACTTCATCATTAGCCAGAGTTTCTAAAATAGATTTGGCTTCTGGATTACCCAAACGAATCAAAGCTTGCACAAGTCTGTAACGAATTTGCCAATCTGGGTTGGTAGCATAGGGAGCCAACAGAGGAACTGCTTGTACATCTCCCAAGTCACCCAAAGAACTAATAGCAGCAGTTTGAACTAATTCGTTTTCTGATGAAAGTGCCTCTTTGAGTAGTTCAAAGGCTCGCGGATCGCCCAACTCTCCCAATGTAGCAATAATACTGAATTGTATTAGCCATTCATCGGTTGTATGATAAAGCTGCTGTAAATCTTCAAAAGCTTCACGTAACTTCAGAGCACCCAAACAGTCTGCGGCTGCTGCTTGTACATCTACTTCGGAGTCATGAAGTAAGCGATCGCGCAAGATATCCAAGGATAGCTGTAAATCTTGGGTTCCGAGTGTATCCATTTGACTCACCGCTGAGTAACGGACACGGGAATTGCGATCGCCAATAGCACTTTGAATTAATTCAAAGCCAACCGCAGGTTCCAATTGGCGGATTTGATTTACAGCACGTAAGCGATCGCCTAAATCCTCAGAACTGAGCAATTGCTTAACAGACTCCGGAGTAATACTCATTTAGTTATCCTTGATTTTCAAATGTATAAAAAAGACAGACGCGATTAATCGCGTCTCTACTTTTGGATTTTGTACAGACGCGATTAATCGCGTCTCTATTTTTGACTAATCTTGACTAGCAGCCATTGCGCGAATAATATCACCACGAGTGAGAATACCAATTACTAGAGCTGTGCTGTCAAGTACTGGTAAGCGGTGAACGCTGCGATCGTGCATGATTGTAGCTGCTTCTTTTAAAGTTTTATCAGGGGAAATAGCGATCGGGTTTTTACTCATCACCTCCCCGACAGTTTGCCCTAGAGCCTTGTGCAAATCACGGTCATACGTAGCAGGATTTTTTAAATAGATAACACTATCAAGAAACATAATGTACGCAGGTGGAGTAACACCAGTTTCTTGCCACATCAAATCGGTTTCCGAGATAATGCCTACCAATTTACCGAGATCATCCACAACAGGTAGTCCGCTGATATGGCGTTCTGCGAGAATTTGGATAGCTTCCTTGAGTGGAGTTTCCTCCCGGACAACAATAGGATCGCGGCTCATCACATCGGCAACGGTTTTAGGCATTTATTTGCTGACACCTTAAATCAAAGTCCCTGCGCCTATTGTAGAAAATTGCGGGACTCAACCTGATGCAATTAATAGATTGTTACGGGATTAGTCATTGGTCATTGGGCATTAGGAGTGCTGTACATGGATAGCGGGGCGTTTAGCCCGTGCTGAGTTAGGAGTTAGGA
>CAXUOL010001015.1:0-2477 GCA_964252435.1 uncultured Nostoc sp. | reverse complement strand
TGGGGGTGGAGGGACTTGAACCCACACGACCTTTTACGGTCAACGGATTTTCATTCTCCCGCAGTTTTCACTGCTACCTGATGACAACAGCCAGCTCAGATTTTGAGAATTGGACTCTCCCTTTACCCTCGACTTAACGTTAGGGTAGCTCCCGTCGGGTCTCTGCACCTTCCGAACAGTTGATGAGTTAGGAGTTAGGAGTTAGGAGTTTTAAATTTACTCAGCACTCAACACTCATGACTCAGGACTTTCTTCGGCTTGGCTCAGGATTGCCATGTCTGTCACCAGATTTAGGTTTCCCTGAGTTTGAGAGCTTCCACTTGAGGGATTTCTCCTTCAAGGCTCAATTATTTAAGTCCGTAGCGTCTACCATTCCGCCACACCCCCAAAGGTGTTTGGCAATTAGTCTAACTAGTTATTTTCTAGAGGTAGCAATACCTCCTTATCTATTCCACCATCAATTGTGTTTTTTGTCCAACTAGATTGAAAATGTTTTTTCCAGATTGTGCGATCGCTTAAGAGATTTGGAAGTCTTCTTGCTTTTCTCGTAATCAATCTGGATGAGTTTTCGATCTAGTTTGACTAGAGCATTTGTTTGCTAGTGGATTCACATAATAGCATGATATTAGCTTTTGTCATGAAATCCGTTGAATCGCCCACAGTAAAAGTACGAAAGCCCGCCAAACCTGCGCTTTCGCCTCCTTGTTAGCGGTTTCGAGGAATTCTGGCACAGTTATGTTGAAAGCATTATGACTATACTTCTCTGAGTCTGTCTCTTCAGCCTATGATGGAAAACAGATGCTTAAGACTTGAAAGTTATGATTGTCGCCCTGCTGTATCTGATTTTAGCTGGAGCTTACCTTCTAGTAATCCCCATTGCTGTCTTGCTGTACCTGAAGCAGCGTTGGTATGTAAGTAGCTCCATTGAGCGTGTCTTTATGTACTTTTTGGTGTTTTTCTTCTTTCCAGGTTTGTTGGTTCTATCGCCGTTTGCAAATTTCCGACCCCAACGGCGACAAATTCAAGTTTAACGAGATTGGTAGGTCATAACTCTCATGCGACGGATTGACGCTATTGGAATTGGCTTAGGTGTTTTTATTGCCGGCGGCTTGGCGTACTTGGGATTGCAGCTAGTTGGTTTGGATAATCAGAAAGCTGGTATATGGAGCCAAGTGTTACTTGTCTGTGGGTTAGTTGGCTGGTTAGCCACCTATTTTTTCCGTGCGGTGGGACAAAAAATGACCTACCACCAACAGCGGGAACAGTATGAGCAAGACTTTCTGCAAAAGCGGCTAGACGAGCTTACTCCCGAAGAACTAGCACGAATTCAAGCCGAAATAGAACAAGAAGAGCAATCTCAGGTGTAAAGTTATCATTGGTCAGTTGTCTCATTTGTCATTAGTCATTTGTCCTTTACTAATGACCAATGACCAATGACCAATGACCAATAATCAATGACCAATGACCAATGACTGTAATTTCTGATTGCTTTGAAACCCTTGGGCACAATCGTGAGTGCGCTCTGATTCCGTTTATCACGGCTGGCGATCCAGATTTAGAAACAACAGCAAAAGCCTTGCAGGTTCTAGATCAAAGTGGAGCCGACATTATAGAAGTGGGTATACCCTATTCCGATCCTCTAGCTGATGGGCCAGTCATTCAAGCTGCTGCTACCCGCGCCTTGCAAAGGGGTACGAAGTTAGAGCAGGTGCTAGAAATGCTGCAAGGGATTACTCCCAAATTGCGATCGCCAATTATTCTGTTGATCTATTACAACTCAATTTTGCACCGGGGAATTGAAAAATTTCTTGAGCAAATTGCTGCGGCGGGGGTTGCAGGATTGGTAATACCTGATTTGCCCTTAGAGGAAGCAGCAGGATTACTCCAAGCAGCTAGTGAGATGGGAATTGACGTCATCTTGTTGATCGCTCCCACCAGTTCTGCTGAACGGATCGAAGCCATCGCTCGTTCTTCCCAAGGATTTATTTATTTAGTCAGCGTCACTGGGGTTACAGGGGTGCGATCGCAACTGGAAATCCGCGTGTCCGATTTACTCAAACAAATTCGTAGTGTTACTGATAAACCCATCGCAGTCGGCTTTGGCATCTCCGAAGCTGCACAAGCCCGTCAGGTAAGGGAATGGGGCGCAGATGGTGCGATCGTCGGTAGCGCTGTTGTCAAACGGTTAGCCCAAGGGACACCAGAGCAGGGACTTTCGGCGATCGCCCAATTTTGCCAAAGTCTCAAGGTAGCCATCAAGACGACCAGTACCAGCACAAATACTCCCCTTGATTAGACGGGGAAAGTAGATTAAAAAAGTATAACAGTGTAGTTTTTCTAGCCTCACTTGGTAGACAATTTCACCATTATGGTCTTGAATATTAACATCAGATATGATTGTGTAAAAAAACTAGCTGATACAGTCGCTTATAGTTTGAGTATTATGTGAAATCAAGTAGGCATAATTTATGAGTGTG
>CAXUOL010001014.1:0-2478 GCA_964252435.1 uncultured Nostoc sp. | reverse complement strand
CCAACGGATCTACACCAAGAGCTGGTGTACTTAAAGGCAACGGTACTGATGGCAATCTTTATGGAACTACTTCTGCTGGTGGCACTTCTGGCAAAGGAACTGCATTCAAGTTAACTCCTACTGCTTTCACTACTCTGACCACACTGATAAACTTCACCGGAACCTCTGGAACCAACAAAGGGACTAATCCAGTCGCTAGATTATTTCAAGCAGCTGATGGCAATTTATATGGAGCAACCTTTACAGGTGGTACAAGTGACCTCGGCAGTGTGTTTAAGTTGGCGCAAACAGCTTTTACAACCCTGACAACTCTTGCAAATTTCACAGGCACTAATGGGGCTAGCCCAGCAGGCCGACTGATTACAGGTGCTGATGGCAATTTGTGGGGGACAAGCTCTACAGGTGGGGCGAATAATAAAGGAACTATATTCAAGGTTTCGGCCACTACCGGGGCACTCACCACCATCAGAAGCTTCAGCGGTACTGATGGAGCAACCCCATTAGCAAGATTGCAACTGGCTACCGATGGAAACTACTATGGCAGCGCCTCTGCCGGTGGAGCAAGTGCTAAAGGAGTTGTATTCAAGTTAACTCCCGCAGGAATACTGACTTCATATAGCTTTAGTGGCGCCAATGGAGCAAATCCACAGTCTGGATTAATTGAATCTAGCGGATTCCTATACGGCACCGCTAAACTGGGTGGAGCCAGCAATAAAGGAGCTATATTCAAGGTTCCAATTGGTGGCGGTACACCCGTTTTAGTTGCCAGTTTTAATGGCACCAATGGGGCCAACCCAACGGCTGCACTCATAAAAGCAAGCAATGGTAACTTCTATGGCACAGCTTCTGCTGGTGGGGCAAATAACAAAGGAGTTATCTATCAGCTGACTGGAGCAACCATCACCGGCTTAATTAGTTTTAATGGTACTAATGGGGCAACGCCAGAGTCCACGCTAATTCAACTCTCGAATGGTGCCTTTTACGGTACTGCCTCTTTTGGCGGTAGTTCTAATCTCGGAACTGTGTTTAAGTTTGTAATCTAGTTCCAAATTTAATCGGCGTGTAGAAAAATGGTAAAACGTACATTTGAACGTTTACCATTTTTCTACAATCGATCTAAACTTTTCAGGCTTTGAAGTTGGTTGAGCGAGGCTATCTGTATGAGAAGATTGAGAAAATTCTCAAAGTCGATAGGACTTTACCAGTTCAATCTCAATATTTGCAATCCAAACTTCTCAAATCAGAGAAATTCAGTTTTAGATAAATCTTAATATCATGTTAACTTAACTTCAGAATACTAATGTAGAATATAAAACTTTACTATCGGTTTATAATTTGATTAATAATGAATGATGTTAAAGCATGTTGAATTGTAGCAATTGTAAAATTCGATACATGTATTAATTATAGTACACCATAGGAAAATTAGCAAATGTTTAGACAAGGTTCTCACGAGAGAAACTTTTTCAAAGCTTTAACTGGTAGTGCGGCGAAAGAATCTCACAAGTTAAGACGGGCATTTAAATCCTGTCTGAGTATTCTGCTTGAATCTGTACCTTTTTTGATTGCTTGTGCTGTATTTGTTAGCGTTATCAGCCTGAAAAGTCCTATCTTGCTCTTTTGTTTACTTGTTGGTAGTTTAATTGCAGTCATCATCCAGCAAATTGGGCTGCAAGTGAATTTACCAAGGCGATCGCTAATATTATTACAAATTTTAGCAGCAGCGATCGTTCTGAGTTTATATTGGTTAGACTGGTTTGCAGCCCCCGCACAAGCACAGTTTTTTGGGGAAGCTGAAAAGTTTTTCAAAAAAACCTTAACAGCGAACAACGGTGGTGCTGGTGAAACCCCAGTAAGCTTGATATTTAATGTGTTACGGGCAATTTACTTACTTTATATTGCAATCTCCCTAGTTGGTGTGATAAATGCAGTGCGTAAAGATGAAGATTGGCAAAGCATTGCCAGAACTCCCCTATTAGTGGTTGTTGCTGTTACCATTGCTGATGTACTCACACGCTTTGTAATTGGCGATAGCAGTAAATAATTTAGATATTTCAAATGTCTCAAGAGCGGGAACAAGAATTTCGTCCAGTCAATCAGGTTTTGGGAAGTCAACCTTCATTAGGGCCAATTCCTGCCGATCAAATTCTTCCTTGGACGGTAATAGCCTTAGCCTCCTATTTTATTATCAATGGAATTTTTGGAGGTCTTTTTGAAGAAGAGTTTCAAAAATGGTTGTGGACAGTACTAATGACTGGTTGGGGAATAGGAACTTGGTGGATTTTAACTGGTGGTAGGAGTTGGAGTTTTTTAAGTAAATTTATTGGCGTTCCCGCTTGGACAAGAGGCTTTGCTCGTTATCAAAGCTTACTGGAAGTAAACCATGAAGCAAAAAATCGGAAAACAAAGCGTCGGCATCGCCGGAAATGAAGGTAGATTAACACCATTTGAAGATGCCTTGCACTTGGCGACAATGCT
>CAXUOL010001013.1:0-2481 GCA_964252435.1 uncultured Nostoc sp. | reverse complement strand
GTGCGGGTTTTTTTGCCAACTTCATCTTGTTGAGAAAGTAATTGCATTCCTTCATAAAGGAATTTAACGCCAAATATGCCTGTAATGCCAAAAATAAATACATTCAGCAGTTTAAAAAATTGGTAAGAATCGGGTGTAGTAATCAGAAAAAATAGCGTAACTGGTGCCAAGCTGAATAAAAGCACGCTAATTACTGATACAGATGTAAGTAATACAACGAAATGCTGTTGAATACTGCTCCGAGAACCAAACAAAACATTAAAAAAGAACAAAGTTGGGAAACAAATAATTAGTGTTAATAAATAAAATGCCGGAAGCTTAATAGCACCCGATAATGCCTGTCCCCAACTGTGGGATGCACCAATAATTGCTCCATAAAGGGCAAAGAAAATAGAACTAGATACAAACAGAGAACTGATTTTATTTTGTAATCGCACTCCCTGACGAATTTCTTCTAAGAATGACTGGCGATCGCGCAGTAAATTAACCAAAACTCCAAATTGTTGAATTCCGCGATTTTGCTTTTTTAGCATAATTTTGTAGGTTGTATTTTTGTTGATTTACTAATTAATAATTAACGGAATCCCAAGAGATAGCTAATAGATTTAATAACGCTTAAATAGAAATTACCTTCTCTTTCACGGAATAGTTCAAAGACAGAACCAGGTGTGCCAAAAAACGGTCTGAGAGTCCATCCTAACTGACTGCCTACGAAAGCGTAAAGAAATAGCCAAAATTGTAAGATTTTCTGGCGGGTTTTACTACCTTCATCATCTTGTTCTAAAACTAAACTCGTGGCTTGATATAAAGACGAAACACCGATAAATCCAGTTATGGCAAAGATAAAGACATTTAACAGAATTAAAAACTGGTAATTATTGGTAGTAATCAAGAAAAACAGTGTGATTGGAGCAAAGCTAAATAACAGTACGCTTGTGACTGAAACCGCAGTTAAAACTAATGCTAAATGCTGTGCAAAAGTTCGCTTGGAACCAAAAATAATGTTAGCAAAGAACAACGTCGGGATACAAATCAAAAGTGTGATTAAATAAAGGGCTGGGAGTTTAATAGCGGAAGATATAGCTTGCATCCAGCTATGGTATGCACCAATGATTCCGCCATAAGCAGCGATAAATAAGGAACTGCAAACTAGCAGCGAAATGATTTTATTTGGTAATCTCGTACCTTGGCGAATTTCCTCTAGAAATCCTTGGCGATCGCGCAGGAATCCAATCAGCACTGCAAAGTATTTGATTCCTGATGATTTCCGTTCCATCATGTTATCCTCACACAGGTAAAATTCTAAGTTTCATCTGAGTAATCACCGCCAGAACCATACTTCCAAGCATCAATCAAACGATGCCAATAATATTGTTGTTCGTTCGGTTGATTCTTAATCCATGTTTCTAGCATTGAACTTAGCGAAAACAAGGCAGTGTATACACCTAAATTACTGTAATGTAACATCCAATCTAACAAACTTGCCAATCCTACTTGCGGAATTATCTTGGCAACTAATAGAGGATGATATAAACCAGTTTTTAACAGTGTTTGCGTTAGTGCCGAAAATTGCACTATATCCTGTAAAAATGGTTTTAGCACTGGTGTACCCAACTGTTGCATTTCCTGAAATACTGCTGAGAGTAATTGGTTAATTTGATCTGGGGCAATTTTCTGATTTACACCAACACTCATCGCCCTTTGAAACAACCAGGTAACAGTCAAACTCGGCTGATAAGGTTGCAGCAGTGTTAACGCTTTTGCAGATAATTGTTCTGTTTCTAGCGCTTCGGAAATGCCATAAGTTAAACGCTTCAGGTGACGCACCATCGCCCCAAAACCACCAAAACTCAAAGGAGATTGACTACCACTGCTATCTCCGGCTGGTAGAATGCGATTCCAAGGGGTTTTTAGCGGACTTTGGCGATAGGTGGGAAAGAAACCAAATAGCGCGCGCTGAAATTTTAGTTTGCTCAATTCCACTCCCTGATATTCTGGTAAAAGACGCAGATATTCCTCAAACATAGCTCCTAAACTCAAACGTTGGGGATGTGCATCCATGTAGGTAAATAAGTAAGTGGTTCTGCCATCCCTGGCTGGAAAGGCTTCCCAGAAGTACTGGCATTGATTTTGCAAAGATGTAAATGATAATAATAAATCGCCTGAGTTATTTTCTGGAAAACCTTGAGCGCAACTTCCCACAACCAAGCATAAAGCATCTGGTTTTTTGCCTTGGCGTGCTTGTTGGCTGATGGGTGAAAAATGTCCCATCGCGTCGATTAATAGGCGAGTTTTGAATTGGTTATTTACCATCACCCCGTCAGGATGAACTACCGCTTCGCTAAAAGGTGTGTTTTCTAACAACTTTCCTCCAGCGGCGAGAAATCGGGTTTTCAAGGTAGCAAGTAGATAAACTGGATCTACGCCAATATTCAAAACATCCTCTACCCAAACTTCTGTACCGCCAGCAAAACTAACTCG
>CAXUOL010001012.1:0-2482 GCA_964252435.1 uncultured Nostoc sp. | reverse complement strand
ACATACTTCGACTGCGCTCAGTACAAGAAGCTCAGTGACCATCGTAGACATCGCAGGAGCAATGTCCAAGGTGTGCATCAACTGATATCCACGTCAGCCACGCAAGCTTAACCCTCTTGTGTGATAGGTAGTCTTAGAGTTAATTCATTATACAAATGTTCAGATTAGAATTGAATTTGGCATCAAAGTTTCTAATCTACTTCAGGGAAATTTAGATTATCTAATTAGAACTTATCAAACAAATCAATTGTTAGTAGTTGAAGCTAAATATGAGGATTTAACTAGAGGATTCACTCAATTAGTTGCCGAAATGATAGCGCTAGATCAGTGGGAAGAATCTCCTGCAATTACAGAGCAACCTATTTTGATCGGTTCTATAACTACAGGTAAGATATGGCAGTTTGCTAGATTAGATAGAGTGAACAAACATTTTGAATTAGCAATTAATAGTTATAGAGTTCCAGAAGATTTAGAAGAAGTAATGCGAATTCTCTTAGCAGTCTTAAAATCAGAATAGGCGTTCTAGGAAGGAAGACATATTCAAAACACTAATATTTTCATATAGCAATGCACAATAATACCTAACCCCTAATCCTAACCCTTGTAGCGTTGGAGAGTAAAACTCCAAACTCCAAACTCTTGTACAGACGCGATTAATCGTGTCTCTACTTCTAACTCCCCACTCTCATTGCCTGAGTTGGTATCCACACAGTAAAAATTGAGCCAATACTTACAGTTGATTCTACTTCAATTCGACCGCGATGGAGTTCTACAAGTTGTTTAGTTAAAGCTAGTCCAAGACCAGTACCTTCGTAGCGGCGGCGATAAGGTGTATCGAGTTGCTGAAATTTTTCAAATAATAATGGTAAATGTTCTTCACGTATACCAATCCCAGTATCTTCCACTTGAAAAATAGCAGTATTATCTTCCACCCAAAGACGTAAAGTAACGCTGCCACTTTCAGGGGTGAACTTAATCGCATTAGTTAACAGATTCCAAAGGATTTGTTCTACTCGTTTGGCATCGGCGGTAAAGCGATCGCGCCTGGGATTGATTTGCAAATCAAGGTTAAGATTAATTTGTTCGCTCGTTGCTTTTTTTTGCAGTGACTTGATAGCATTTTCGGCAACATTCACCAAAGAAAATTCCGAAATATTTAAAGCTGTCTTACCAGCCTCGATTTGCGATAAATCGAGGATGTCATTAATCATTTCTAATAAATGTTCTCCACTGTCGTGAATTTTTTGCAGATAACCCCGTTGTCGTTGACTCAATTCACCCAAAGGCCAGCGTAACAATGTAGATGACATCCCAATCACATAAGTTAAAGGCGTGAGCAATTCATGAGTGATAGTAGCGAGAAATTCACTTTTGATCCGGCTAGCAGCTTCGGCGGCGAGGAGAGCATCACGCAGAGCCATTGTGCGTTCAATAACTCTTTGTTCGAGAGTTTGTTTTTCTTGGGTGAGCGTTTGCATTAACTCAGCTTGGTGAATTGCGATCGCTAATTGCTCTGCGATCGCAAATAGCAAGTTTTTTTCGCTATCATTCCACTGGTGAGGTTCATCGCACTGATGAGCAATCAGTAATCCCCACAGTTTATCCTCAAACATAATCGGTGCAGCCAACTTAGCCCTAACTTGGCATTCCCTTAAAAAATTCAACAAACACTCTTCCAGAGCATAAGTTTTTTCGACATCATCCACAGCTAAGGTAAAGCCTTGGCGATACTTCTCCCAACATTGAGAGGTTCGGACAAAGCAATTTTTTTCGGTGTAATTCAACACCGATGTAATAGCATCTGTAGCACGAGCTTCATAGACAATATAACCTCCATACTTTTGGTAATCTTCTAATAGGGTTTGATTATTTGCTGATATAAAAGGCGAGTGTTGATCGTTGTTTTCGTGTATAGAAAAATAGATTTCGGTAGATTCTCTAACCGATAGTTCCATGTCTGTTGCCAGTGCTGTTTCATTGAAGGGGATAGTGTCAGACTGGTATGATTGAGTATTTACTTGAGAAGCTGCAAATTTATAAATTACTAATCTGTCTAATTCTAGAAACTCACGCACCTGTGTAATTGCCGTTGCCATAATGACCGGCAAATCTAGGCTTTTGCGGATCTGCGTTGTTACCTGATTTAATAGCCGCTCTTGAGAAATCTGTTTTTTTAAAGCATCTTCCACTGGCTGACAGATATAAACTGCTGGCCCAATTGGGCTTGGAGGTGCTATTATTTCTTGGTTTGGCTGAGTTAGGAGATATTCTAATAACAACAGTGTGAATTGACTTTGGAGTGTGGCATCATTGGGTCTAATAATTTGCTGATAGCGTTCGAGATTTTGGTGAGTATAAGAATCGCACTCAAACAAGTCTTTCAATTTGTAAACAAAAGAAGCGATCGCCTCCAAATTAAACGTCAATTGAGTGCTGAGTGCTGTTAGCGGTAGCGGGGCGTTTAGCCCGTGCTGAGTGCTGA
>CAXUOL010001011.1:0-2482 GCA_964252435.1 uncultured Nostoc sp. | reverse complement strand
TATAATATGCATCTGAGCGAAATCACCCATCCTAATCAGTTGCACGGTTTATCTGTTCGCCAACTGCAACAGATTGCCCGTCAGATTCGAGATAAGCATCTTCAAACAGTAGCAGTTAATGGTGGACATTTGGGGCCAGGGTTGGGTGTTGTCGAATTAACACTAGGACTTTACCAAACACTGGACTTAGATCGGGATAAAGTGATTTGGGATGTAGGACACCAGGCTTATCCCCACAAACTGCTTACAGGACGTTACGATCGCTTCCACACCCTTAGACAAAAAGACGGACTTGCGGGTTATCTCAAACGGGGTGAAAACAAGTTTGACCACTTTGGGGCTGGACACGCTTCTACAAGTATTTCAGCAGCATTGGGTATGGCTTTAGCGCGAGACTTGAAAGGAGAAAAATTTAAAGCCGTTGCTGTGATTGGCGATGGCGCACTAACTGGCGGCATGGCTTTAGAAGCGATCAACCACGCCGGACACATGCCGAAAACCAACCTGTTGGTTGTTCTCAATGACAACGATATGTCCATATCTCGCAACGTCGGCGCGATTCCTCGCTATCTCAACAAAATGCGCCTCAGCCAACCGGTGCAATTTATTAAAGATAATCTTGAGGAACAGTTTAAGCAAATTCCCTTCGTTGGCGAATCCCTCTCACCCGAACTTGGACGCATCAAAGAAGGTATGAAGCGTTTGGCTGTTCCGAAGGTAGGTGCAGTTTTTGAAGAACTCGGCTTTACCTACATTGGCCCAGTGGATGGGCATAATCTCGAAGAACTAATTGCCACCTTCCAACAAGCACATCAAATACCAGGCCCAGTTTTAGTACATGTGGCAACAGTCAAAGGCAAAGGTTATGAAATTGCCGAACTAGATCAAGTTGGCTACCACGCCCAAAGCCCCTTCAACGTCGCAACTGGCAAAGCCATTCCTTCTAATAAACCCAAACCCCCAGCTTATGCCAAAGTCTTTTCTCACACTCTGGTAAAACTTGCCGAACAAAATCCCAAAATTATTGGGATTACTGCGGCTATGGCAACGGGGACAGGTTTAGATAAATTTCAAGCAAAACTGCCTAATCAATATGTTGATGTCGGCATTGCGGAACAACACGCAATTACCCTAGCAGCAGGACTTGCAAGCGAAGGGATGCGCCCAGTTGCAGCTATTTATTCCACCTTCTTGCAACGCGCCTACGACCAGATAATTCATGATGTCTGCATCCAAAACCTGCCAGTATTCTTCTGCTTGGATCGGGCAGGGATTGTCGGATCTGATGGCCCCACCCACCAAGGTATGTATGATATTGCCTATCTGCGTTGTATTCCCAACATGGTAATCATGGCCCCCAAAGACGAGGCAGAACTGCAAAGCATGGTAGTAACTGGCGTTAATCATACCAGTGGGCCGATCGCAATGCGCTACCCTCGTGGCAATGGCTACGGCGTTCCTTTAATGGAGGAAGGTTGGGAACCTTTGGAAATCGGCAAAGGCGAGATTCTGCGTACAGGCGATGATGTGTTAATCGTCGCTTATGGCACAATGGTCTATCCAGGAATGCAAGCTGCGGAAATTCTCAGCGAACATGGCATTGAAGCAACTGTAATTAATGCGCGTTTCGTTAAGCCTTTGGATACCGAGTTAATTTTGCCTTTAGCGAAGAAAATCGGTCGTGTTGTCACTTTAGAAGAAGGCTGTGTGATGGGTGGCTTTGGTAGTGCGATCGCTGAAGCTTTTCTAGATGCAGATATTCTCGTTCCTGTCAAGCGATTCGGTGTACCAGATGTATTGGTAGATCATGCTGAACCCAATGAATCTAAGACAGAACTCGGTTTAACTAGTCATCAAATAGCAGAGAGAGTATTGCAAGCTTTCTTTAAACGGCAGTTATCTACTGTTGTTTAGCTAATTCTTTGTAGAATGAATCGCCCACACTTGTGACTCAGGTGTGGGCGATCGTTTATGTAACTCCAATTAACTTTTGTCGATCGATTCCTTGTATACTTAATCTTGTTAATCACCAGCATTATTATACCATCAATTAAGTAATATAATCAGTGCAGTAGTAACTGATAGCTTTCTAGTTTTGATGGGTTCCACGAGTGAAGTTGATCAGCATTAAAAAAAAGGAAAAATATGCCAGGAACTACATTCACGACTGCTCAAAACATTGGGATTCTTACATCTTTTAACTACAATGATGCTATAGCAAATGCAAACCCAGTTGATTACTACAAATTTTCCCTGACAGGCACAAATGATATTAATTTAATTTTGAGTGGAGTGACTCAAAGCTATGTCAATGCCAAAATCTATTACGACAAAAACAATAATGGATTGATTGATAGTGGAGATGAACTTGCTTCTGATTTTGCTAGTTCCAGTCGCAATGCTCAATTGACTGCAACATTAGGAGCCGGAAATTACTATGTTGGAATTTCTCAAGACTCTAACAACGTCAACACCAACTATT
>CAXUOL010001010.1:0-2486 GCA_964252435.1 uncultured Nostoc sp. | reverse complement strand
CGCATGGTTGTCGCGTTGATCTGCGGTAGCAGGCATTGTAACAGTGATAAGATATCGGGCATGGACTGCTTGTAGTGTTTGAGTTGTCGTTATGAGAGACAATAACTCTACTACGACAGCCCTATCTCTTCATACTCTTTTTTTGGCGAAGGTATTGCTATATACAACTTTCTTTACCTTCTAGTTTTTCAGGAGAATTATCTGATGGAATTAGTCAAAAATCTTGGTATTGCTACCGTCAGTACTGTTATAGGTATCACTTGTGTCGGTGCATCTTTTCCGGCCCAAGCTGTACAACTATTTGATTTTCAGTACTCTTTTCCCAGTTATGAAGCAAATGGTACAGCGATTTCCGCCAGGGGTACTCTTACAACCACCGATCTAGATCCGATAAAAAACAATTACACAATCACAGGAATAACCGGGACAAGGACAGCCCAAGGAATTAATGAGACAATCATCGGGCTGCTTTCACCAGGTACATACGGAATCAGTGATAATTTTTTAAATACAAGTACGCCGCTACTAACCAAGAACGGTTTTTCTTACCGGGTTTTTGGAAGCGGGGAAGACGGAAATGGCAGCGTTAACGTATTTTACAGTAGTTTGGATGAAGGTTATTCAGAACTTTCAAGCAACGTAGATTATGGCAGCTTTAGTGTTGTCACTCCACGTCCTGTTCCCGAACCCTACACAGTAAGTGGCTCATTGATTGCTCTTGGTTTTGGCTGGTGGACAAAGCGAAAGCAAGCACTAGCTTCCCAGAAGCAGTCTCATAAAGGTATCTATCTGTAAGGTTTACAGTGCATCTCCGATCTAGATTGCATTAAAATGTGCCTACCATCTTATTCTTACTTAAAGTAATACCAAGTCACCTTCATGATGTATCACTAGATGACTTGGTATTAGGATATGATATCAACCGTAGCTTGATTAAAAACTTCCAGGATTGTCATCAAGTGCCAGCAAGAAATTAATCAGGTCTGCTTGCTGGTTGGAATTAAACCCAGATTGTCTATCTACGTAGAAGTAATGACCTCTGCCATCAAGGTTACTACGCACTAAACTAGGGTTAGCTTTGTTAGCTTTCACAACCAAACTACGAAGATCGCGATCGACCAGGGCACGCAAGCTGCTAGCAGGATCGGCAGGTATACCTTGGCTAAGAGTACCAGATAGTCCTAAGCCACTCTTGTTAACAACCGTGAAACCACCATTTGAGTCAAATTTCAGGCTTCCTGCTCGTACTGCTGCACCACCATCATGCAAATATGGGGCACTTAAATAAAGACCACGCAAGGAAGTAGTTTTGTAACCGCCTTTTGGCAATATACCTTTAGGTAGAGTTGTGGGAGTATCAGAGATACCCTGCGTGGGTACATCCAGCACTTCAGCCTTAGCAGGTATGGGAACTGGAGTGTTAAAAGTGTATAGCTTGGGTGGTACTAACAATTTATTCAGCCCCAAGCGAGATTGGGCACGAGCGGGGTTAGTACGAATTTCATCAATTGGATGAATTTTGTTGTCAGTAAAGAATGGCGGAATATGGCAATTTGCACAATTAGCTTTCTCAAATACTTTTGCGCCACGTTTAACAGAATTGCTGTTCAACGCTTGCCAGTTTTCTGAAGTCTGGTTAGCAGGTGGTACTAAGCTATTTTGGAAAGCAGACATAGCATTGTCAGCAAATAAGAAAGTGCCACTCGCAATATCACCAGGCTTTTGAGTATTTGGGCTGAAAACTAAACCGTTGTAAGTAAACAAACTGGGTCGTAGGTTTGGGTAAGTTCCTGTGCCTGGAGCAGAAATTTGGTCTTCTAATTCTGCTTGTGTAGGATTCGGTGCAATTACCCCCCGCAGCCATTCAGAGGGTTTTACTATCACTCCTTCTGGTAAACGTAGGCTTTTAACGGCAGCGTTTTGAAGAAATGTACCAATATAAACCTCTGGGTCAATACCAAGAGTATCTGCACTGAGTTGAGCAGCTGCCAACAGATTGATTTCTGAAGAATGAACAGCGTTGGTGATAGCACTCAATCCCGCAAATGGGCCCACAGCAAACTGTCCATCAGCTAAATAAGGATGATCTTTAAAGGTGAAAACACTGGGGATTTGAGTAGTGTTTCTAATACCATCCGGTGAACTCTCGAAATTACCGAAAGGTACATCTAAAACAGCATCATCGAAGGCTTTTTCAAACTTTTCAGGATCGGGTAATTCTACTTTATTACCTTTACTGTCAATAATCGTCTTGCCATTGCCTTTGTATTGTGGGTCTAGAGGGTTAAAGTTTAACCGTGCAAACCCTGCGGCTGTATTTGGTGATAAGGCAATGAAAAGGGGGATGGCAAGTTCACCGTTAGGTACTCCTGCAAGGATTTTGCCATCCCTAGAAAGGGTTGCATGACAGACTGCACAAGTAATGTCGCCGTTAGGTGCGTTTCCTAGTGCAACAACTTGTCCCTGTTGAACTTTGAAACCTGTAG
>CAXUOL010001009.1:0-2491 GCA_964252435.1 uncultured Nostoc sp. | reverse complement strand
AACGGGATGTAGCGCAGCTTGGTAGCGCGCCTGCTTTGGGAGCAGGATGCCGCAGGTTCAAATCCTGTCATCCCGATTTAATTAATATAGTTAACAGTTAGAGTAATTAGCTAGGTTTTTTTTTGCTTAAATCTGCAATTTAATTGGATATTTTTACGGAGAAGACCAATTAGACTGTTCTGGTGTTGAAACCTAACAGGCAAATTTCGTAATTAAGTAGTAAGGTGATTTTTAACACTGAGCTTTGTATAGATTTGAGAAGATATTAAAGCAATCGCAGATGGAACGATTGATTAACTAATAGCGTCAACTATTTTGAGAAAAAGCCGATAAAATGGCATTTATCATCTCTAAGGTTGGAGAGATGGAAAGACTTTTTGCTGTTTGAGAAGACATATAATAAGCATCTACGGCATTTCGCGGTTAATAGCGAAGCGAAACCCAGAAAAACACAACCTTAGCACAGCCAATTTGTGAAAACGATACTACAGCAACTCTAAATAGTTAGGGAAGATTGGATTTTGACCGTTGACGCTTAACACTCAACCTCAACGCACATAATGAATTTTTCACAACTAAAATGAATTGCTATATAACTAAAGCTAGTTGGTGCTGTGCAAATCCAACCATTTGTTTAATTTAATTGGACTTATTGATGCGAGGAGCAGTCATGAAATCATTTATTCGCTTAGGTGCAACATTGGGTATAGCTGGTAGTGTATTTTTAACGGGGCTTTCAGGAATAGGTAATATACCAGGAATGGGCAATCTAGAGGCGATCGCTCTGCCACAAGATCAGGTCGTGAAAAAGCTCCAAGAAGTACCTGTATTCACGCTTACCAATCCTAAAGGCGAATTTGTAGTTCTTTCGAGAAACAACGCATCCAAGCCGATTTCACAAGTGGGATTTTTTATTAGTAAGCAAGATGCTCAAAAATTCCTTGACAATCGGCTCAAAAAAGAAAATCCCCAGCTAGCAGGCACTTTACAGGTTAGACCTTTGTCCTTGGCAGACTACTATAAAATAGTCCAAGAAAGCAAAAAGAAATCAGATTCTGTGATTTATACTTTAGTGCCGACGCAACAGCAAGTAGCCTCGGCAACAAGTATGCTCAATCAAAATGGTAAAAAGGTCGAGCAATTCAATGGTATTCCCTTATTTGTACCGAAATTTAAGAAAGATAATAGCTATCTGACTATTCCTCTTGCCAAAGGTAATGAACGATACATACCTTTCTTTTTTGAGAAAGAACAAGCAGTGGCTCTGTTAGAGGAATTCAAAAAAGCCGTGCCAAAGGAAGGAGCCAATACTGAAATTCAGGTGGTGGATTTGTACGGTGTTATGGAAGCTCTCAATAGCAGCAGCGATCCTAGTATCAATAAAATTGTTCTGTATCCATCACGGGAGTCGATCAATTTTATTCGCTCCCTGGCGCCAAATCAATCACCAGCGCCCAAGCCAGCTGCTGCCCCCGCTCCGAAAAAATAACGGATATGCGCTCCAAGGTTGAGGTATGGGGGAGAAACATCTGATAGTCTCTGGTTTACAACTTTGGCAGTGGCGAAATGCAGCTCTCGAAGCAGCAGGAGCCACTGATGTCCCACCAATGGAAGTAGATTGGCTACTTTTAGAAGTTGCTGGGTTAGACCGCTTGGCACTGCGTTTGGAGTCTTTTAAAAACTGGCCGCAAATTCAACTGCAATTGCCGCTAAAAGAATTAGAGCATCTGTGGCAAAGGCGATTAAATGACCGCTTACCAGTGCAGTATATTGTGGGAGTTACACCTTGGCGTCAGTTTAAAATTGCAGTGTCGAGTGCGGTTTTGATTCCCAGACCAGAGACAGAATGCTTAATTGATTTAGCTAAAGCATCTGCTAGCAATGCTTCAGGACACTGGGCAGATTTAGGTACTGGGAGTGGTGCGATCGCACTGGGATTAGCAGATGTCTTGCCAAAAGCAACAATTCATGCAGTTGATTACAGTTTAGAAGCTCTGGCGATCGCTCGATCAAACGCCGATAATTTGGGTCTTGCTGACCGGATTCAATTTTATCAAGGTTCCTGGTGGGAGCCACTGACATTCTTAAAAGGTCAGTTCAGTGGTATGGTGTCAAACCCCCCTTACATACCCACCAGCACCTTACCTACTTTGCAGCCAGAAGTAGTTAACCATGAACCGCATTTAGCTTTGGATGGTGGTGTTGATGGCTTAGATTGCATTCGCCATTTGATCGAAATCTCCCCTAGTTATTTGCAACATGGTGGCGTGTGGCTGATTGAGATGATGGCAGGACAGGCAGATACAGTGCAAGAACTTTTGCAAAATCAAGGTAGCTATTATAAAATTCAAATTCACGCTGATTTAGCTGGAATTGAACGCTTTGCCCTGGCTTATAAAAGTTAGGAGTTATGAGTTAGGAGTTATGAGTTATGAGTTATGAGTTAGGAGTTATGAGTTATGAGTTATGAGTTATGAGTTATGAGTTATGA
>CAXUOL010001008.1:0-2499 GCA_964252435.1 uncultured Nostoc sp. | reverse complement strand
CCACAGACCTCGTGCGGACTTACCTGCGTGAGATTGGCCGTGTGCCACTCTTAACCCACGAGGAAGAGATTTTCTATGGTAAACAGGTGCAACGTTCCTGCGCTTTGCACGAATCAAGGGAATCTCTTGCCACGCAGCTAGGTCATCAACCGACTCTAGAAGAGTGGGCTAAAGCAACAAACCTAGAACCAGCAGAGTTGAACGAAGCGATCGCAGATGGTGAAATTGCCAAGCGCAAGATGGTAGAAGCCAATTTGCGGCTGGTAGTCTCCGTTGCTAAAAAATACATTAAGCGCAACGTCGATTTACTGGATTTGATCCAAGAAGGTAGTATCGGTATGCAACGGGGTGTAGAAAAGTTTGATCCCACCAAAGGGTACAGATTTTCTACTTATGCCTATTGGTGGATTCGGCAAGCCATTACTCGTGCTATAGCCGAAAAAGCTCGTACCATTCGGCTGCCGATCCATATCACCGAAAAATTAAATAAAATTAAAAAGGCACAACGCCAATTGTCTCAAAAGTTGGGACGCGCTCCTACGGCTGGAGAGCTAGCTCAAGAATTAGAATTGACGCCCAAACAAGTACGAGAGTATTTAGAAAAAGCGCGTTTGCCTCTTTCCTTGGATTTGCGGCTGGGTGATAACTACGACACCGAACTTGGAGAAATGCTGGAAGATCCAGGCGCTTCTCCCGAAGAGTTTGTTATGCAATCTTCCCTATCTTATGACTTAGATCGCCTGATGGGCGATCTCACGCCACAACAGAGGGAAGTAATCACACTGCGCTTTGGCTTAACTGATGGGCAAGCCCTGACTCTGGCTAGAATTGGTGAAATACTGAACATCAGCCGAGAACGAGTCCGACAAATTGAACGGGAAGCCTTAAGCAAACTTCGCAAGTCTAAAGCCAATATGGATGAATATTTGGCAAGTTAGAAGTTAGGAGTGATGAGTTTGTAATTAACTCCCCACTCCTCACCTATTTATTGGGGTGAGAAAATACGCTGACTTTGGTACGGTTACACCTACTTCCACTCTGACGCTAGGCTGTTACATTAGTTGACAGGAAGACAAAATAACTAAGTCAAATCCAAAAAAGACATTTAATATTTAAATCACAAGCACCGCAGCTAATAGTGGTAGTTAAGGAGCTAAAAAATGAGTAACTCATCCAATCGTATCTCAGAGTTTTTTAATAGCGAATCAGAAACTAACGATTTATTGTGGCAGTACGTTAAATCCTTGAGTCCAGAAACAGTTACCCAGCTATCTAAACCCACGTCTGCCGAAGTCTTTCAAGTGATGGAACGGAATATTACAGGATTATTAGGTAATCTACCTTCAGAACACTTTGGTGTTACTGTCACCACAAATCGGGAAAATCTAGGTAGGCTTCTTGCTTCTGCAATGATTAGTGGTTATTTCTTGCGTAACGCTGAACAGAGAATGAATTTTGAAATGGCGCTACAAGGATCTGAAACCGACAACAGCGAAATTGACTAGAAATGTAAAATTTGGGAAATTCAATCAATATTGTTGGGCTGATAGCTAGTCATAGTTACAGCGATACGAATTGAAAATAAGTCTCTGCGAAATCTTTGCCGCTAATTCCTGATTATACATCAGCTAAGTTTTTTAAAATATCCAAAATAGTGACGAATTCCGGTTGAAATATTAAACGCAGAGGAAAGCGGAGGTTAGCGCAGAGGTACGCGGAGTATTTGATTTCGCTTCTCTGTGAACTCTTGTAATTTTTTGATTAATTGAGTCAACAATTATACGATGTCTGGCTAGTTAGTTATAATTACTGTAACCTATGCAGAAAGCATAAAAATTCCTCCCCTCTAACCCTCTGCGGTTTTAATAATAAGTTTTTAACCGAACACGATATTAAAGGCGTATTTATAAATGATTAATGCACATTTGTGGATAAACGAACAGTGCTAGATGACCTTTGCAATAAATCTAAACTCGGCAGAGCTACAACTAATCTGCCGAGTTTTGTTATTAGTCAAGAGTTAAAATTCAGGAATTGTTCCCCTACTCCCCATTCAACTATGAGTGAAACCAGTTCTTTCCCACCCCATAAAATCATTGGTGTTGCAGTAATTTGGAATGACCAAAAGCAAATTTTAATTGACCGCCGTCGTCCAGAAGGAGCGATGGGTGGTTTATGGGAATTTCCTGGTGGTAAAATAGAGCCTGGTGAAACCATCCAAGAATGTATTAAAAGAGAAATTTCCGAAGAACTGGGAATAGTAATTGAAGTGGGAGAGCATCTGATTACTATTGACCACAGCTATACAAACTTGCGCGTTACTCTCACAGTACATCACTGCCAACATGTTACAGGTGTCCCCCAACCTTTAGAATCCGATGAAATTCGCTGGGTAACTTTGGAAGAACTGGAGCAGTTTGCTTTTCCGAAAGCAAATATTCAAATTATTACTGCATTAAAAGGGAGTGGGGGGATGAGGGAGATGAGGGAGATAGGGGT
>CAXUOL010001007.1:0-2502 GCA_964252435.1 uncultured Nostoc sp. | reverse complement strand
CTTTCCAACATTTCAACTTGTTCTTTTAAGACAGCAGCACGATGAACAAGATATCTGTCGTAAAAAAGAATTCCTAACCCAACACAAATGGGGGTTAACACGAAGAACCATTGTAGGATAGTGGCAAATTTATATTGTTCAGCAACAGTCAGCATTTGATGAACCACATTGCGATCGGAGGATTGAATGTTAGTCTGAGGGGAATGTGTACCCTCTGTGTAGGGAGCCAAGGCGGGAGCATCTGTAGTTATGTTGTTAACTTCGCAAGCTAAATTCTGAGATTTTACTAACTCCAGATGTCGCTCCCAAACGATGCCAAATACTACTAGTTCTGGTGAAAGCACTGCTAAAGTAACGACGCAAACTGTGAGAAAATTTAAAAGTTTGGCTTTCATCTTGGCTCTCCCTCGCTAGGTAGTATGCACCCAGTAAGAAAATATCTTTTGCTGTTTATCTAAAGTAGTTTTATATTTCTACCTATCAAACAGTTTTGATATTAAAATATGTGTAATTGGTAATTTTCACAATTGTTAGTGTTCAGTTATTTTTCTCATCACCACTGATCCCTGACTAATAAAAAGTTACCAACCTTTTCACAAAACATAGGATTATTCAGTCAGAAGTAACGCACTTAGATTCGGTTATCTGGTTTCATCCTACTCTCAAAAGAGAGATTAAGAAGTCCCCCCTAGTTCACTAAGCTTGCGCTCAGGAATGTTGGGGGGTAGAGGGGAATCTCTGCGTAAATCCTATACGATTTATATCAGCCGCTCTCCACAAAACAGTTTACCCCAGCCCTGTTAAGATTATTAAATTCATTAAAATAGTACTCAAAGCCTGTAATTCTTACCCAATCTGGATTATAAAAAATCATTGGGGTATGGGTGCTAGTGTTTTTCGGACGGGGTTCTAGTATTTATCAGGTGGGGTTCTGGTGTTTTTGCACTCAATCTCAAAGCAATGTAGGCAATGGTTAAAGACTGTTTTAAATGCAATTCAGGACTGACAAAATTTGCACTCAAAAGAAAATCTTAATGTCTCTTGATAAAGATAGACTAATACATTAGGAAAAGCAATTAAATATTTTGAAAGTAAATTATATGTTCATAACAAATAGAAAACAATGTAAAAGTTATTCATATATACAGACCAAGAGACAATAGTCAGCAATTCCAAATGGTAAACTAGAAGAATGGTGAGCTAGCTTCTTCTAAAGTGAGAATCAATGGGAATATCTAATAAAAGTTCTTCCTAAACTTTCATATTTTGTGGTTTAGTTAGAATACATAGTATATGCACTCATTGACATTAAACGGCAAAATAAATACATCAAAGCTTATTGTTATAAGTAAATACTCTGTACTAAGATTTAGGATTTTAGGAGTTAAATAATGCGGATTGCTCAAGACGTAACAGAACTGATTGGAAGAACTCCTTTAGTTCAACTGAACAAGATTCCTCAAGCTGAGGGAGTAGTAGCAAGGATAGTTGTTAAATTAGAAGGGATGAACCCAGCGGCTTCGGTGAAAGACCGCATTGGGTTAAGTATGGTACTCTCGGCAGAAGCCGCTGGCTCAATTTTCCCTGGAAAGACCATTTTAGTTGAGCCTACTTCCGGTAATACAGGAATTGCTCTGGCGATGGTAGCAGCGGCGCGTGGCTACCGTTTGATTTTGACGATGCCAGAGACTATGAGCCAAGAACGACGCGCTATGCTGAGAGCTTATGGTGCAGCTTTGGAGTTGACACCGGGAACTGAAGGTATGCGGGGAGCAATTCGCAAAGCCGAAGAAATTGTGGCTAATACTCCGAATGCTTTTATGCTGCAACAGTTCCGCAACCCTGCTAATCCCAAAGTTCACCAAGAAACCACCGCCGAAGAAATTTGGGCAGATACAGACGGGGAAGTAGATATCGTCATTGCTGGGGTAGGTACTGGTGGAACCATTACCGGGATTGCCGAAGTACTCAAACAGCGCAAGCCAACTTTTAAGGCGATCGCAGTTGAACCCAGCAATAGCCCAGTCCTATCTGGTGGTGAAGCCGGGCCACATAAAATTCAAGGTATTGGGGCTGGATTTATCCCAGATGTTCTCCGCCTAGAATTGGTTGATGAAGTAATTAGAGTCAGTGATGAACAAGCGATCGCTTATGGGCGACGTTTGGCAAAAGAAGAAGGCTTATTGTCTGGGATATCCTCTGGTGCAGCTTTGTGTGCTGCAATTCAGGTAGGTAAACGTCCAGAAAATGCCGGACGTTTAATTGTGATGATTCAGCCTTCCTTTGGCGAACGTTACCTCAGCACACCCATGTTTCAAGATTTGTCTTTAGAAACTGCTGGCGTGCGTTAAAAAGACAGGGGACAAGAGAGTAATCAACCTACCTATCCTTCTGATTTGGCTCTTAGATAAATTAAGGCAACTTACCTTTTGAGGTGCAATCGCATCGCAATAAGCTGTTGTGTTTTTAATTTGCACATTGAGACGGCAGAGGAGCAGAGGA
>CAXUOL010001006.1:0-2502 GCA_964252435.1 uncultured Nostoc sp. | reverse complement strand
CCCCATGGCCCATGCCCAAAAACTTCATTCCAAGAGTGGGTGTGGCAGTTGACTGAGTAATGTTTTAGTATCAAAAAAATATCTTTATTTAATATTTATTTAAACTTTATCTAAAAACCTGCTTGTATGTGTAGTAATTTTGTCCACTGCTAGCCTCTTCTGGACTTGTATGATTGTCGTTTTTGTCAATCCGTAAGCCATAGAGTAATAAGTTACTCTTTGACTACTTAGGAATAGGTGCTATACTGTGTGAGGACAAACTCTTTAATATCACTAAAGTTGTCAATGCTTTACTATCAGCTATCAATGAAGTAATTAGAAGAACCTACCACAGCAATAATGTTTAAGCGATTAGGATTATTTACCTCAGCCAAAAAATTGAACTATAGACCTAGTGCATGGACTTGATGTCAGTTAAGCTATCAATAGCTTGTTTGCCAAGAAGACTAGATAATTAGCGGATAATAATTTTATGCAAAAATGTTTAAATTTTGTATGGAAGCTTCAACAAAGCTTACAGATGTTTTTTTAGTCTATTTCTTGGTTAAATCTATTAAATCTCTAATGATAATATTGCTATGAATGCACATAGAGGATCTGCTGTGCTCAGTTCTGCAACATTCAAAGTGCAACCATCTGCAACAGGACTGAACGATAATCATCGCCTGCGGCTGTTTTCTGGCTCTGCCAATTTACAACTGTCTCAAGAAGTCGCTCGTTATCTGGGCATGGACTTGGGGCCAATGATTCGCAAAAGATTTGCGGATGGAGAACTTTACGTTCAAATCCAAGAATCGATTCGGGGTTGTGATGTCTATTTAATCCAGCCATGTTGTCAACCCGTCAACGATCATTTGATGGAATTATTGATTATGGTTGACGCTTGTCGTCGAGCTTCTGCGCGACAGGTAACGGCAGTAATTCCCTACTATGGGTATGCTCGTGCCGATCGCAAAACAGCAGGACGAGAGTCAATAACCGCCAAGCTAGTTGCGAACTTGATCGTTCAAGCCGGTGCCAACCGCGTTCTCGCAATGGATTTACACTCGGCTCAGATTCAAGGCTATTTCGATATACCCTTTGATCATGTTTATGGTTCACCAGTATTATTAGATTATCTAGCCAGCAAACAACTGCCCGATTTGGTAGTTGTTTCCCCCGATGTTGGTGGTGTAGCACGAGCTAGGGCATTTGCGAAAAAACTTGATGATGCTCCACTGGCGATTATTGACAAACGCCGTCAGGCCCATAATGTTGCAGAAGTGTTAAATGTCATTGGCGATGTTAAAGGCAAAACGGCAGTGTTGGTGGATGACATGATCGACACTGGGGGCACGATCGCAGAAGGAGCGCGATTACTGCGTGAAGAAGGAGCGCGTCAGGTATATGCCTGTGCAACTCATGCGGTATTCTCTCCACCAGCGATGGAGCGGTTGTCCAGTGGCTTGTTTGAGGAAGTCATTGTCACCAATACCATTCCCATACCAGAAAACAATCGTTTTCCCCAACTAGTGGTGCTGTCAGTAGCTAATCTGTTGGGAGAAACTATCTGGCGAATTCATGAAGATACTTCAGTCAGTAGCATGTTTCGCTAACTACATTCCCGTTACAGGGATAAATTACCCACATTGACCCCTTGATCGGGTGCAGTGTGGGCTTTTGCTTTTAGTTATTACGCCAACACTAACGTCCCTTGTGGGCAAAAGCACCCCTAATCGCTGCACAAGAGCTTTTTGATGTGCGGTAGTAAAATGGATGCAGCACTGCCAAATTAGAATATTTTGATTCAGTTTGAACAATTTGGGTAAAGAGGACAAAGGGATGGTTACAACTCCTAAAAAAGTCATTTCAGTTTTACCTTTGGAAAATGGCGATCGCTTATCTCGCTGCGAATTTGAGCGGCGCTATCAGGCAATGCCACATTTAAGAAAAGCTGAACTGGTTGAGGGAGTTGTGTATATCATGACATCGCCACTGAGAATTAAAAGTCATGGAGAACCACATGGAGACCTGATCGGGTGGTTATGGAACTATAAAACTGCAACCCCTGGCGTTGTTTTGGGAATTGAACCCACAGTGCGTTTAGATCCCGATAATGAACCACAGCCTGACGCGGTACTATTCATTCCGGGCAAACAGGCATTGATTAGTGAAGATGATTATATCCAAGGCGCACCCGAACTGGTAATAGAAGTGGCAGCAAGCAGTGCAGCCATCGATTTACACGACAAAAAACGCACCTATCGACGGAATGGAGTACAGGAGTATATTGTCTGGCGAACATTAGATAATCAGTTGGATTGGTTTAGGCTGCAAGCAGACGAGTATGTTTCGCTACCAACCGATGAGCAGGGAATTATTCGCAGTCAGGTGTTTCCGGGGTTATGGTTGGCGGTATCTGCCTTACTGTCAGGAGAAGTGGCAACAGTGTTATCTGTGTTACAAGTAGGTTTAGCTGCCACTGAACATCAAGAATTTATGCAAAAGTTAAATGAGAATATG
>CAXUOL010001005.1:0-2504 GCA_964252435.1 uncultured Nostoc sp. | reverse complement strand
GGAATACCTTGAGCAGAAGATGACATTGGTTGATTTTTGCAGAATTTGGAGAACCAGACCAATAAAATCTCTTAAAAGTTTCTGGAAAATAGTTTTATTTGATACGCGGACAGTGTAAAGAAGTGCTGTATTGGCGTAGCCAGCCGTAGGCATTGCTTTTGTTACTGTTGTGTGTGGCTTAATTAACTCACTTAAGTATGGGGTTTGCTCCCCCTACCCCTTTTCTCCCCCTGCTTCCCCTGCTTTATTCACTGACTTGCTCGACTGCAACTTGTTATAAACACCAAAAACCCGGTCATGATGACCGGGTTTTTGAGGGAAAACAATGGGGATATATTCCCCGAAGGTTAGTTATAGAGGTTCAGTATAATATCGATGCTCTGATATTTACTACCACGCCATTGTTACCCATTCCGGAAAATTAGCTAAGAATTTTTGACTAGTCTTCTTCGATCTCCTAAAATTGCTAAATATGGGTGCTGCGATCGCACGCGTGACTTACTCGTAGTTCCTAAGTCTGCGGATATCCCAAGGCAATGAGCATTAGTTTTGACGCAGGATAGACTGATAAGCTTTGGGCGATTTCTTCGGAGTGCAAATGGACGGGGTTTAAGAGTTCCCTTTTTTTGTAACTTTCTGCACCGCTGCTTATTTCACCCCTACTAGAAATATAATAAATGTTACAAATATAAGGTTATCAGAATGAAAACTCGTAGAACTTCCATTTTGTTAGCGGCTTGCCTATTTGGGGTATTCCTCATTACGGTTTTTCCATACTTTGCTTCAGCCCATTCTCAAGAACAGTTCTCCTCTTCAAGAAGATGTAGAAATTTCTTCGCGGGTAGCTATCTGACGACCATTGTTGACGCAAAAGGTAAATTCTCATCTCGGGGAGTTATTAGCTTTTCAGAAGACGGTAATCTTTTTGTTACTGACTCGAATCAAGGTGGTGTGCAAGGAGTCTTCAATCCTTTTGGTGATACTCAAGGCTCATATACTTGCACTAGTAACCGAGAAATTCGCGCTGTAGGCATAAACTTTGGTTTCTCAGGCCCCAACGGTGTCAATGATATAGCTCGCTCCGATATCCAAGCTACTTTGAATCAGCAGTCTATGGAATTACAAGGAATAATTACTGTTAGTTCCTTTGCCTTAGATGCCAATCCACTAAAAGGAGCAGGCTCAGTAGTAGGATCGTTCCAATTTACAGGACAGCGTATAACCCCCTAGCCGTTCATTCCCAGGGTAAGCGCATCTAAGTATAGGATTAATAAATATTAATTTTCAGGCTTTTGCTGATGAACAATGCATTTGGTAGCTGGCAAGAATGGCTAACAGTATTCATCTATCTAGGTTTTACCGTCTTCATTATCTGGCGCGTGTTTACCGCCGAGAAGAATTAAAAAAGCTGCATATCATCTCACCAGGGTCTTTTTGCTCAAAGGGCAAAACAGTCCCAGCTTGTTGAACCTTGACTCGTTGGCGACAATTGTAAACCTCTGTTGGTCTTTTTATGCCATCTACGCTAATAATTGCTTTGTATTCCCAATAATTTTTGGCACTTCGGCTGATACTGAGAATGCAAATCTGGTGGCGTAGACCGTCGTAGACAGCGTAATTGCGGCATACAGATGCAAAAGCCGGATGTACCACGGGTAAAGGTAGTATTAATAGTAACATAAATATTATATATTTAATCCTGCTCATAAAAAATTGTCTAACATTATTTAGAAATATGATTAAATTTTTCAACCCTTGGAGTTGATTCAATTACTTTTCCTAGTTTGACAGACCAGAGATTGCAACTGCAAAGCTACACAAAGCATGAGAGCAGCAAAAAAGCTCACAATGCTTTATGTGCTATTTTCCGCTAAAGTTTACTAAGCTAAATTGAACGTCGTAAGGACGATAAAATTGCAACCAAAAACAAATTTTGAGCAATCTGGGATTACACGCTGTTTTGCAGCAATACTACTCTTTGGTCAAGTGTGGCTACATTTACTCCAAGGGAAAACCTACTATCGCAAGATTTTGCAACATCTTGTTACCGCTGGGCCAGGTTCTATCTCTCCAGTTCTCCTTGTCAGCGGTTTTGCCGGAATGATTTTTACTATTCAAACGGCGAGAGAATTAGTGCGATTTGGCGCTGTTGATACAGTGGGAGGTGCTTTTGCTTTAGCTTTTTGTAGAGAATTGGCTCCAATTTTGACCGCTAGTATTATGGCGGGACAAGTAGGTTCTGCTTTTGCAGCAGAAATAGGTGCAATGCGAGTCACCGAGCAAATTGATGCACTTTATATGCTCAAAACCGATCCCATTGATTATCTAGTACTTCCTAGAGTAATTGCTTGTTGTTTGATGGTGCCTTTGATGACGATTTTGGCTTTAGTTACAGGCATCATCGGCGGAGTTTTTGCCGCATCAAAGTTCTACCAAATTATTCCCGAAACATTTTTAGAATCAGTCAGAAATTTTTTAGAACCGTCAGATTTGTTTATTATTTT
>CAXUOL010001004.1:0-2505 GCA_964252435.1 uncultured Nostoc sp. | reverse complement strand
CCTAGTAAAGGATTAGTTTCTTTAACAACAGATGTGGTGGATGTAGCACGTTTAGTAGACGATAATATCTGCGCGAAAACCGCTAAAAGTAGCTTCACTTATACCGGAAGTGGTGGTTTACCTGCCTCTCCCAACAACACACTTAATAGTGATGCGATATGGGAAGATTGGCGACTCACTGCTGTACCAAAGGGAAAAGAGGGAGAAAAAGATCAGGGAAACTCGGAATCCTTTCTGGGGATAAGGAAACAAGGGGGAGAGAATAAATCCTTAAGCCCTAATCAAATTGTGGAAGCGCAAGGGTGGATAATTAATCAGAATGGGGAAGTGATTCTTACAGCTTACGCTCCCACAGCAACACCACACAAAGTAGGGAGTTCATCGGTTGGATGTCAGCCGCCAATTGCCAAGTAATAGGCACGGGGCACAAGCGCACCTTGTTGTACTTTCTAACATGGGCGAATGGTATTGGATATCTGCGAAAATTTCTACTTCTTTAGAGGGATGCAATTTTGAAAAAATATATACGTTTTGGAAACTTCAAAAGGTTAGGAATTGCGATCGCGTACCCACGCTATGCTTCGCTAATCGCCCCAGCCCTAGCTTGTCAGTTCGCTGGTGCAATAATATTCTCTGCTAATTGCGCTATTGCTCAAATTACACCCGATAGCACTCTGCCAAATAATTCTAATATCAAATTAGAGGGCAACACCAGAATTATTGAGGGTGGAACGACAAGAGGCGCTAATCTATTTCACAGTTTCTCTGAATTCTCTGTTCCCAATGGAAATACTGCTTTTTTCAATAATTCACTAGATATTCAGAACATCCTGACACGAGTAACAGGTAAGTCAATTTCTAATATCGATGGCCTAATTCGTGCTAACGGTAAAGCAAACTTATTCTTACTTAATCCTAATGGGATTATTTTTGGAAAAAATGCCCGGTTAGACATTGGCGGCTCGTTTTCTGCAACTACAGCAAGCAGTTTCA
Organism: uncultured Nostoc sp.; assembly: GCA_964252435.1. Taxonomy (GTDB): domain Bacteria; phylum Cyanobacteriota; class Cyanobacteriia; order Cyanobacteriales; family Nostocaceae; genus Nostoc. Next base: position 1,512 of record CAXUOL010001004.1, on the reverse strand, counting down.
AGTTTCCTAATGGCAGTACCTTTAGTGCTACTAATCCTCAAGCACCGCCATTATTGACGGTAAACATTACACCAGGGTTGCAATATGGAGCAAGTCAGCCAGGAGCGACTATTACCAACACCGGAAATTTAACACCTCCGCAAGACTTGACATTAGTAGCTGACAAACTTGATTTGCAGGGACAGCTCAAAGCAGGAAGAAATTTAACACTGCAAGCTACTGATACAGTGCGAGTGCGAGACAGTGTGACAACTCCGTTTTTAGCTCAAGCAGGTGGTAATCTCACAATTGGGGGAAATCAAGGAATTGACATTTTAGCCCTCAATCATCCAACGCTGACATCGTTTGTGAGTGGAGGCGATTTCAGCTTAATCAGTGATGGAATTATTTCTGGTGATGCTCGGTTTGCCAGTGGTGGGAATTTTTCGCTCAAGAGTGTATCGGGGGAACTGGCAAAGTTTGTTAGCAAATATGACCCAATAATCAGCAGTAATGGCGATGTGGATGTTGCAGCTAACTATACAGGAGCATCGTTGTTAGTCGAAAGCAAGGGTAATATTCGCTTTGGTGGTGATATAAATATCACTACACCGGATACTAGTGCTTTACCTGCTGGACAAGATACTGCAACTTTAAGCAAGAGTACGGCGTTAATTATGCGTTCTGGGCAAAATACTCTAGCTTACGGGGGTATCAATTCTGGTTCAGTACCTGCGTTTAGTGGTGGAACTGTGCCAGAGGGAATTACGCTAGATGGAAATCTGCGCTTACAGCCATTTAATGGTACTGGGGGGATAGTTGACTTATCGGGGGCATTGGGAAATGTGAGTACTCAGAGCATTTTTACTAATGAAGGTGACATTAGCTTAAAAGCTACCAACGGCAGCATTACCACTGGCAATTTGGACTCTTCCTCGTATTCGGCATCTGGCAATGCGGCAAATGGAGGCAACATCAGCCTTGAAGCTACTAATGGCAGCATTACCACTGATGGTTTATTCTCTTACTCCTACTCTGAATCTGGCAGTACAGGAGATGGAGGTGAGATCGGCCTCTTGGCTGCCAATAACATCATCACTGGGAATTTAATTTCTGGTTCCCGTTCCAATTCTTCTGGTAGTGCAGGAAATGGGGGGAAAATTGGCCTTATAACAACCAATGGTACAATTCTTATCGGTGATTTAGTATCTGAGTCTTACTCTACCAATTCTAGCAGTGGAGGAAATGGAGGCGCGATCGCCTTGAGTGCCAATGGCAATATTACCACAGGCGGTATCAACTCAGAAGCCGGAGGTACTGGCAATGGCGGGGACATCACCCTCATCAGTAACGCAGGAGCTATTGATACAACTAAAGGAACTATCACATCTCAAATTCGGAATAATTCAGATGGAACAGGGAATGCAGGAACAATTGTTTTTAGAGCCAAAAATAATATTCAAACCGCTGAGTTAGATGCTAGTGCCGAAAAAGGAGATGGTAGCAGCATTCAACTCACTAGCATTAATGGGG
>CAXUOL010001003.1:0-2510 GCA_964252435.1 uncultured Nostoc sp. | reverse complement strand
TCACAAGGTTATAGCCCCGCCCAAGCAGCAGCGATCGCCGCCACAGGCACATCCCCCATTACTTCTTCAACTCCCGACATTGCGATCGCTATTGCCTCCCAACCAATAGACCCCAACAACATCGGTCAGCCACGCGGACGGTTGGCGATTATTGGCACGGGCCCTGGTGGTTCGCTGTGGATGTCTCCCGAAGTGAAGGAGATACTTAAGTCGGCAACTGACCTAGTGGGTTACAAAACTTATTTAGATTTAGTTGGTTCTCTAGCTGATGACAAGCAACGGCATGAGTCTGACAACCGCGAAGAAGAAGCACGAGCAAGGATGGCCCTTGATTTGGCTGCATCTGGGCGATATGTAGCTGTAGTTTCATCTGGCGACCCAGGTATCTATGCAATGGCAACAGCAGTTTTTGAGGTGTGCGATCGCTATGCTAAACCCGAATGGGACAGTATCGACATTCATGTAGCCCCAGGCATCTCTGCAATGCAGGCAGCAGCAGCGGCTATTGGTGCGCCCCTTGGACATGACTTCTGTGCTATTTCCCTCTCTGATATCTTGAAACCTTGGTCTGCGATCGCCCAAAGAATTACTGCTGCTGCTGAGGCTGATTTCGTCATTGCTTTCTACAATCCTGTTTCCAAAGAGCGTACTTGGCAACTGGCAGAAGCGAGAAATATTTTGCTGCGACATCGAACACCGGATACACCAGTAGTGTTGGCCCGGAATCTCGGTCGGCCAGGACAAACGGTGAAAGCGATCGCACTTGAGCAGTTAACGCCAGCAAGCGCTGATATGCGGACAATTATTCTCGTTGGTTCCACAAAAACCCGAACCATCAAGCGCAGCGATGGTAATATCTGGGTTTATACGCCGCGTCGCTATACTCAACAATAGGCGCGATCGGCGCTGTCAGCTAAGAGGCTAAAGCCATAACACACCCTACTTAAGATTTACTTGTAAATAGTTTCTAGTAGTCTGTCAAGTTTAAAAATTGATGGGTAAGCAAGTTCGTAGTAAGGACTTTAGTCCTTAATTTTCTAAGCACTAAAGTGCTTACTACAAACTTTTTATTACTAGCTTAGACATTGTACTATTAACAACTTTCAAGTAATCATGTTCTATTTTCCAACCATAGGACTGTTATGATACCTATTGCATAAGCAATAATATCTTTCAAATCAAAAACACTTCCCAAGGCAACAGCCAGAATTTTGTATTTTTGCAATCCTAAATTATTTACAACACTAAAATATTGCAGAATCTCGATAGTACAAGAAAAAGCAAAAACTGATAAAGCGACGATGGATGAATGAATATTCCAAAAAGCTTTGACAAAGCAATAAATTAGTATAACTACTAAAACATCACCAATAAAAGGACGAATCAAACTATCATTTACAAAAACAGCAATGCATACCTCTATTAAAAATAGTAAAAGTGTGAGATAGAAATATTTTTTGTTGAAGATAAACATGGCAATCAATAGCGCTCAAAAAATACCTGCTTTGACTATCAACCTCTTTAATTTTTGATAGACTCTGTTGAAAATTATATTATTACTGAGTAGGTTTACAAATGACAATGGAATATAAAACTCTTTGTATACCAATAAACTTCTCAGTTTTGCCTTCCCTTTAGGAACTTATGCTTTAACACTTTTGTCTTTTGTGCAGCCTGTAGCAACTTCCGTCTTCCCTGTAAGAGCTTCTGCCTTCACGTTTCCGTGTTTCGCGCAGCCTGTAGCAACTTCCGTCTTCCCTGTAAGAGCTTCTGCTTTCACGTTTCCGTGTTTTGCGCAGTCTGTAGCAACTTCTGCTTTGACGTTATCAGAAACAGACTTGCGTTATATGACAATACAGTTCAATTAAGGATTATTGGTGTAGATAATTGGGGACTTCCAGAAAATAAATTATCCAATTTACTCAGATAATATTCTTCTTTCTTCCCCTGCTCCCTACCTGGTTGTTGAGCGTAGTCGAAACACTGCCTACACACCGATAGGATATTTTTTAGTTGGAAGTCCCTTGGTCTTTCAAGACGCGATAAATCGCATCTCTACATCTGGATTTTGAGCTATTCCTGATAGACATTTACTTGCACTGTAAGATTTAATCGGATAATCTGAGCAATCGAGATTATTTTTCAAGAAAACCAATGAACAAATTCATACTGAGTTTGCTTTCTTCTCCAGTACTGATTAGCTCTCTTCTCTCTATGGGAGTAATGCTGAATCACGCGCAAGCTATGGAGCCAGAACCAGGAGTCAAAACCACAGATCGTCTATCTTGTATACGCAATAAACATAAAGTGGGTTTAGTATGTGCCAGAGCTTCTGTATTGGCTCAAATTCCTAATTATCAGCGTGAAATAGAGTTTTCTCAAGAAGATGCTCCCATCCTAGAGTTCAATGATGAAGAAAGCAATGTGGCAATTGACTTATTTGGCTGCGATTGTCCTGCTTGTATAAATTCTTTACGTCAGATGCGCGGCGCGACACCCTTGGTATATTA
>CAXUOL010001002.1:0-2515 GCA_964252435.1 uncultured Nostoc sp. | reverse complement strand
AACTGCTCTTTGAAAACGAGTTACTCAAAAGTGGCGAACAACCCTCTACCTTTGACTATCAAGTGGGAGGAAGTTTGCCGATGGATGCTCTCACTTATGTTGTGCGTTCAGCAGACCGTTATCTCTACAAGGCGTTGAAGCGCGGGGAATTTTGTTACATTCTCAATCCTCGGCAGATGGGCAAGTCAAGTCTGATGGTACGCATGATACACCATCTCCAGCATGAGGGATTTAGCTGCGGGGCGATCGATCTGACCCGCATTGGTAGCGAAAACGTCACGCCTGACCAATGGTACAAAGGCTTAACAGTAGAGCTATGGCGAAGTTTTGGTTTATTAAGAAAGATTAATCTAAAAACTTGGTGGCAAGAGCAAGGAGATATTTCTCCAGTTCAGAGATTGAGTCAATTTATTGAAGAAGTTTTGCTAGTAGAAGTTGCTCAAGAAAATGATACTATAGCTAAAAACTTGATAATTTTTATCGATGAGATTGATAGCTTCTTAAGTTTAAAATTCCCAGTTAATGACTTTTTTGCGCTAATTCGCTCTTGCTATAATCAGCGTAGTATTAATTCAGAGTATCGACGTTTAACCTTTGCTCTTTTTGGAGTAGCTACCCCTGGGGACTTAATTACTGACCACCAAAGAACGCCTTTTAACATCGGTCAGACCATTCAATTGGAAGGGTTCAAAGAGCATGAAGCGCAACCTCTACTTCAAGGATTAACCGAGAAAGTGAGCAATCCTCAAACAGTTTTAAAAGAAGTGTTAGCCTGGACTAATGGTCAGCCATTTTTGACTCAAAAGCTCTGTAAATTTATCCGTAATTCTTTATCTCCTATCCCTATCAATAGAGAAACCGAATGGATTGAAAATTTGGTGCAAACTCAGGTAATAGAGAATTGGGAATCACAGGATGAACCAGAGCATTTTAGAACCATCCGCGATCGCCTTCTCAAAAGTAAACAATCTGTTCGGCTAGTAGAACTCTACCGTCAAATCTTACATCAAGGGGAGATTATTGCAGTTGATAGTTCAGAGGAAAGAGAATTGCTTTTGTCAGGGCTAGTAGTCAAGCAACAGGGAAAATTGAGAGTTCAGAACCGTATTTATGAATCTATCTTTGTTTAATTTACGAAAACTTTTGTTTAATCTGGAAAGTGAAAGAAGAGGTTTATCCTTCTGGATAATTTAATTTGTCTAAGCAATACTGTTGTACTAATAAATGGCAGATATTGTGTTACTTGCGTAATTACTGTTATCTTTCTTAGTAGTATTTGTCTGTAATCTCTATGAACCTTGATAGTCTGTTTGAGATTCTTGACCGCCTACTAATTGAGAGCCACAATCGCCCCCTCAATTCCACAGAAAATCTGGTTTTGCGTGGGATTTGGCAGTATAAAACTTATAACCAAATAGCTATAGAGGCAGGTTATAGTCCTGGTTACTTTACCAATGTTGTTGCCCCAGAGTTGTTTGGACGACTCTCTGAGGTCATTGGCCAGCGCGTCACCAAGAAAAACTGTCAGGTGCTGCTGGAATCTTATGCCATCATTGAAACAGATCCAAATACAAAACTTTTGAAACAAGACCTGACGCAATTTCCCCCCACAGTTAATCAGGATACGTCACCAAGCTACCCCAGCGGCTCAGTTCCTCTCGCCTCTCCCTTTTACCTCAAACGTTCTTACCTTGAGGAGCAAATCTATCAAGAAATTAAGAAACCAGGAGCGTTAATCAGGATCAAAGCTCCCAGAGAAATGGGCAAAACTTCACTGCTGCTGAGGATTCTTGACTATGCCAAGCACCAGGGTTACTGCACTATCAGCTTGAATCTAGAACAAGTCGAGCAGACAATTCTGAGCGACTTGAATCAACTTTTGCGCTGGTTGTGTGCCAATATCGCCCGCCAGCTTCAGCTTCAACCAATGTTAGACGAGTATTGGGATGAAGATTTAGGAAGTAAAGTTAGCTGCACCGTCTACTTTCAAGAATATCTACTAGCGTCAATTAATACTCCCCTGATCTTGGCGTTGGATGAAGTGAACCATATTTTCGAGCATCCCCAAGTAGCGAAGGATTTTCTCCCTCTGTTGCGTTCCTGGTACGAAGAAGCAAAAAGACTGCCGATTTGGCAAAAGCTTCGTTTAATCGTTGTTCACTCAACAGATATTTATGTTCCTCTTGAACTTAATCAGTCTCCTTTCAATGTAGGATTACCGATTCAGTTAGACAACTTTAGCCAAGAAGAGGTACAACAGTTAGCCCAACGCTATGGACTCAATTGGACAGATGGAGAAGGAGCTAGACAATTAATGGCAATGGTTGGGGGACATCCGGCACTAGTAAATTTAGCTCTCTATCATCTGAGTCGAAACGAGGTAACTCTGTCGCAACTACTAGAAACTGCTCCCACTGCTAGCAAAATTTATTCAAATCACTTGCAGCGTCACTGGGCAACCTTGCAAAAACAGCCTGAGTTAGCACAAGCTTTTGATAAGGTTCTGAATGCCAAT
>CAXUOL010001001.1:0-2516 GCA_964252435.1 uncultured Nostoc sp. | reverse complement strand
CTTTAGATGACATTTTGGCAGCAGATAAATGGGCAAGACAAGAAGTTTTAACAGCAACTGAAAAGTTAGAAACTCACTCGCGGATAATTTCTCTGCGTTGACACTCCCCCGGCTATCAAAACTTCGTTATCGCTCGTTTTGATGTAAAGCCGGCGGATTCTACATTCATCGTTGCCACTTGCTCAACCAGGCTTGCGCCAAGAAGAGTAGAGGCTGCAACTCCTGTAGCGTTACTTTGGGGATGCCCTCCCCTAGCTTGTTTTCCAAGATTCAGAATATTTTTTGCAGCATTAACATCTCTTTGAAGTTCGCACCCACAAGCACATTTATGGGTACGAGTTGAAAGGGATTTTTTCACAATAGCACCGCAATCAGAACACTTTTGAGATGTCATTCTTGGATTGACGGCTACAACTGTAGTACCGAACTTAACAGCAAAATATTCCAACCAATGACGGAAAAGACCCCAAGAAGCATCATTAATACTCTTGGCAAGACAATGATTTTTCACCATGTTCTTAACAGTTAAATCTTCGTAGGCTACTAAGCTGTTAAGCTTGCATACGTTACGCGCTAATACAAGAGCGTGTTCTTTCCGTTGCCTACTTACTTTTAAATGTTTCCGAGCATATTTTTGTCTTGCTTTGCGTCGTTGGTTTTTGCTTTTCTCCTTGCTAACATTGTTTTTTATCTGACAAAACATTTGTAGCAATTATAAACCTTCCTGCACTTAAGATTTCTTGGCCAATAACATCTTTGTTTTCACTAACAGATGCCGAAATTTGATAGTATTTTGATAATTTAATTTCTGGAATTTCCTAACAAAAATAGCTTAAAGAATACAGGTATTGATTAAATCTTCAACTCCTCCTACTGGTAAAACTTTTGTCTCCAATTTATCAGCTAATTCTTCAATCCTCATATCATCTAAAAATACTAATTCACCATGTTTGAACATTACATTTGGCAGTAAAATTCCGTCTCCCAAATCTTGACCTTGTAAGTTCAACAGCAAATCATGACCCGTTAGTAATCCCGTGACAGTGATACTCTGTCCCCAATAATCACTACATAAAGCACGCATATTTACTTTTAATCCTTCAACAGAATTTAACCGTTTCAAGATAGGTTCAAAGGCGTTTTCTACTGCGTTGCCTACTACCCAAGTTAATTTTCTCTGAGGATAAACTTTTGGCGGTAATAATTCTGTTGCAGCGGCTGCAAATTGCTTGATAAACAACTGAATTGAACCAACACCATTATCAACTTGGGGATATTCTTCATATTCAGATTCGTTCGGTAATTCCTCACCTGCAATCAAAAACCACTCATCAGCTAACCAAACGACGCTAGAGGAAAACTTTTGGCGAAATTGTTGCGAGAGTATTCGCACTTGAGAAATCACTTCTTTCGCTTTTTCTCTGGTTACGGGTGTAAGTTCGTCTTCTGGAGGCCGAAACCTTGTCAATCCGACTGGCACAACTGCCACTGATGCCACCGTAGGCACTTCACCAGTATGAAAGGATGCTAAGTCTTTTAGGGTTTGCTCCAGGTGTTCGCCATCATTTATACCAGGACAAACAACTACTTGAGCATGAATTTGTAGCCGTCTTTTTTGAAACCACTTGAGTTGTTGTAAGATTTGTCCCGCACGGGGATTTTTCAGCAGTCTAATTCTAACTTCCGGCTCCGTAGCATGAACAGAAACATACAACGGAGACAAGCGCATTTGTTCAATCCGCTGCCATTCTCTTTCTGACAAATTGGTCAGGGTAAGATAAGAGCCGTACAAAAAGCTTAGGCGGTAATCGTCGTCTTTAAAGTACAAGCTGCTGCGCTTACCTGGTGGCTGTTGGTCGATAAAGCAAAATGGGCAACGGTTATTGCACTGAATTAAGCCATCAAATAGGGCAGTTTCAAATTCTAGCCCCAAGTCTTGGTCGTAATCTTTTTCGATTTCCAAGCTATGAGTTTTACCAGCAGCGTCTAAAACTTCTAATTCCAAGACTTCATCAGCACACAAAAACTGATAATCAATTAAATCGCGGGGACGTGTACCATTGATTGCAACAATCGCATCCCCAACTTCAAAACCAATCTCTGCGGCTATTGAGTCTGGAAGAACCTTGGTAATTCGGGCAGGATGAATGGTAGTCATGGGGAATGGGGAATGGGGCATTGGGCATTATAGCGTTTCTTAGTTGAGTCTAATACAGACCTAACCCCCAGCTCTTCCCTATTAGCATTGGGGAGTAAAATTCAAAGCCTCTCTCCTTTTAGGAGAGAGGAATGGAAGTGAGGTTATATAGTATTGCATATAAACGAACGGTCGCTATAGTCATTTGCTTTCGACAAATGACAAATGACAAATGACTATTACCCTTTCCAACCTGCTGCGATCGCTAGTAAGATTGCACTACCGAATGCTAATCTATACCATACAAAAATCAAAGTGTTTTTGGTTGCTAAGTATTTGATCAAAAATGCAATTGATAGGTAGGAAAAAATAAAGGTTG
>CAXUOL010001000.1:0-2527 GCA_964252435.1 uncultured Nostoc sp. | reverse complement strand
TACTAGGACGCCCCTACACCCTCCTTGGTGATGTCGTTCAAGGTCAACAATTGGGCAGAACAATTGGCTTTCCCACCGCTAACCTCCAACTACCAAAAGAAAAGTTTTTGCCCCGCCAAGGAGTTTACGCTGTCCGCGTTTTCACTCTCGATGAAACATCAGATACCGCTTCTAGTGAGAACTTGGGTGTCATGAATATCGGTAATCGTCCAACTGTAAATGGTACTTATTCATCTGCGGAAGTACATTTATTCGATTGGTCGGGTGATTTGTATGGCAAAAAACTGCTTGTGCAGCTAGTTAAATTTTTGCGCCCCGAACAAAAATTTCCTTCTCTCGAAGCCCTGAAAACACAAATTCAACTTGACTGCGTTGTTGCTAGAGAAGTTTTGAGGGCTGGAGCGGAAAGTTAAAAGTTAGGATTTAGGAGTTAGGAGTTCTGAGTGGGAACAATGTATTTAGGGAAATTGGGCATTGGGAAGAATCCAGTCCCCAATCCCCAGTCCCTAATCCCCACTCCCCGCACCGCATGAGAGAAAAAATCGACGCTTTAACACAAAATCTGGCTCTTACCATCGTTGGCAAAACTGAGGCAATACGCTTAGTGTTAGTCGCCTTGTTAGGTGGTGGTCATGCTCTCCTAGAAGATGTTCCTGGTGTTGGTAAAACCCTGCTGGCTAAATCCTTAGCTCGTTCACTCGATGGCAAGTTTCAACGGCTACAATGCACTCCCGATTTACTACCAACTGACATTACTGGCACCAACATCTGGAATCCAAAAAGCGGCGAATTTAGTTTTCTTACTGGACCAGTCTTTGCCAATGTACTATTAGCTGACGAAATTAACCGCGCTACACCTCGCACTCAGTCAGCGTTGCTGGAAGTTATGGAAGAACATCAGGTAACAGTCGATGGTGTCTCTCGTGCAGTTCCTCAGCCCTTTTTTGTCATTGCCACTCAAAACCCTATCGAGTATCAAGGTACTTTTCCCCTGCCAGAAGCGCAAATGGATCGGTTTATGTTGTCGCTGAGTTTGGGCTATCCTTCTGAGGCAGAAGAACTCCTGATGCTGCAAAATCTCCAAAATGGTGTAAAAGTTGCTAATTTGCAACCTTGTATTACCTTGGCAGAAGTACAGGAATTGCGTTACCTCTGCTCTCAAGTAAAAGTGGCAACTTCTTTGCAACAGTACATCCTGGAATTGGTGCGGGCAACACGCCAAGATGAGGAAATCGCTCTTGGCGTCAGTCCGCGTGGCACATTAGCATTACAACGGGCTGCTCAAGCGTTAGCTTTTCTATTAGGGCGTGACTATGCCATCCCCGATGATGTGAAATTTCTTGTCCCTCATGTTCTTTGCCATCGCCTTATTCCTAGAGGAGGACGCAATTCAAGAACTGTTGTTGAGCGATTATTGCGATCGGTTTCTATTCCTTAAAGATAACTGTTGCTTCTAAGATTTTACCTAATTGCTTTCTCTTGAAAATGCTACTAACAGAACCTGAAATTAAACAAGTTCTAGACCAAGCTAAAGCTGCTTTTCCCAACTTGATTAACTGGGAATACAATAATGAAAAAAATGGGGAGTATTTTGGCTTTTCTATGTGGGGAGAGTTTGTTCTTAACCCGGAACAGCTAATGCCACGACGTTTTTTTATCACGCTCGATACTTATGAAGATAAGTGGCAAGGATGTTTAAGCATAGGGCAACACAGCTATCTTTGGTCAAGTGCTGATGTCGGTGATGCCCATTTGCTAGATACAGAACCAAGTGAATCTTTAGAAGAGGCAATTACTGTATTGAAAGCAAAAATGGTAGAACTGTTGGCAGCTTTTTCGGTAGTTGTCTAAAAGAGGCAGTTATGAGCAACTCAAGCCACTGCTCATAACTGCCTTTCCTTTACGGAGATTCGTCCTAATGCACCTAAAATCCTTAAAATGTTAGGATCTCCTACAAAATCAGGTAGACAATAAATGAAAGCGATCGAAGTTACCGGCAGGATTGACTCTCAAGGAAACCTAGTTCTAGATGAGCCGATTCAGGGAAACACTTATGCTCATCAGGTTCGGGTAATTGTGTTGGTTCCAGAACAAGCAGAAGCAGAAGAGCTTGACCCTGATGATACACCCGTTGAGGAGATAAAAGCCAGCTTGATAAGAGCCTTGCAGCAAGCAAAAGCTGGTCAAACTAGACCAATTAGCGAACTATGGGACAGGATTGATGCAGAGTGATAATGTGGTTTCAATTCGATTTTCTGATGAGTTTGAGCAGGAACTTTACAGACTATCAAAAAGATTTCGCAACATTCGCTCTGATGTTCAACCAATTATTGAGCAATTACAACAGGGGAACATTGTTGGCGATCGCACGCGGACATTAGTGAAGCATATATTGTTTATAAGCTGAGAGTTCGTAACACTAGTATCCAAAAAGGTAAGAGTGCTGGATACCGACTGATTTATCGAGTTGAGTCACCTACAAGTATTTTGCTACTAACGATTTATTCCAAATCTGATCGAGAAGATA
>CAXUOL010000999.1:0-2533 GCA_964252435.1 uncultured Nostoc sp. | reverse complement strand
TGATTAACTCAGCCCTGCTGGGTCGTTTTGCATAACTTAGTCTAAACTCCAGAAAATACCCTTGTAACACAAAATGCTTGGATTAAAAATAGTAGTAACACAGCAGAATTTACAATATCAATTGAGTGAGTATAGTACTAGTATTTGATTTCTGGAAAAACTCCGTACATCTGAATAGATAGAAAATCAAACGTAGTATTTCGGATAAACTCAGATATTGCACCTTGAAATAGTAATGTCAATTCCATGACTAAATGCTAAGGGTCGAAGCCGTTCAATGTCTTGATTTCTGCATTTGAGTTTCCTTTGCCTATAAAAGAATTAGAATCTTTACTTGATGGGGATATGCAAAACTTTAACAAGATAATTCAACAATTTTAGTCATCTGGCTGTACTGCTTCTGTACCATAAGTTTCGGAACGGATGCTCATTTCACCCCTGATCCTGGTGACACTTTCCGTAACACTACCCCAAGTAGAGGATGAAGAATGATTAAAAAATATGAAGAGTGTAATTCCTCTACATTGTTCAAAAGTCCAAAGCAGAGATAGCGTTTTGCTTCTGCTTCTCCGTTACGCCCAGATAACGCTCCAAAGCTGCCAAAGTCCGATGCCCCGATATCTCCTGAATGTGGCGCAACGGTATCCCGGCATCGCTCATCCTGGTTAACGCAGTCCTGCGGAAGCTGTGGGTACTAACCCCCTCAATCCCCAGCCGCAAACAGGTATCTCTGAGGATTTTATCAGCGCTGACCTTGTGAATGTGTAACAATCCATGCCGCCCTGGAAACAAAAACTCCTTGCGACGATTCGGGTTGTACTCTTCTAAATACTGCTTGAGCTTCGGATGCACTTGGATTTCCCTGGTGTCCCGCTTGCCCTTGGTGTTAACGCTCCGTAGCACTAACACCCCCCTAACCCCATTGCTGCCAAACACATCTTTCACTGCCAACGTGCAAGCTTCGTTAATTCGGCAAGCAGCATAAAGGCACACGCCGAACAATGCGCGATCGCGTGGGTTGACAAAGCCCTCGGTAAATAGGACATTAATTTGGTCGGGGGTAAGGATTTCTGCTCTGCCGAATCGGTTTATTTTCATAGGTTCTAGCCTACATTGTCTAACTGCAATAACACAATGTAAGCGACCGAAAACCCTATTGTTTCGTGAGCGATGACACCCGATTAACCCAGACTTATCAATCAGCCCAACAGCACTCACGCTACAAGCCGCATTCTTTCGTTGGCTGATAAAAATAGCTTATGTTTGCAACGCGATTACAAGAAGCAGGTATGATCCGCACCAGTATGATTTGCTCATGTTGCGGCTTGCTCAACTGTCTATACTGCTTCTATACCCCTGGTTGATCCATCGTTGCTATCAAAACCGATATCAATTTTCTCTCCACCAGCGTCTACACGGCAGTCTAGAAGGAAACCAACTGTAAATAAAATTTACCTCTTTTGTGGTGCGGGGGACATTTCATGCTATTGTCTGACTGATTTTATAGGAAATTTCATATAGAATGGACGATGACGGTATTGAGCATTATTATGCCCTTTTTTCTGTGCCATTGACTTTTGATGAGCCAGAAATGAGGGGCTTTGAGTAAAAAATACTGAAAATGCGCTCAATGCTGCATCGCTCATCTGATAGTACTTGTTTTTACCTGTTCGTTTATCAGGAAAATCTTTTAAAATTGACCGAAAATAAAGCACTATTTCGTCGAAAATTCCTGGCTGATTCAAAAAATCCCCTACCCTTACGAATTAAAGAGATACAAAAACCATATCTAAAACTTGAAATTTTGCATAGTTTTTAATGATAACGATAATTATCCTCATAATGATAATTGCTGATTAGGAAGGGTCTACAAGCGTCTTAATCATTAGCCTGATGAAGCAGAGATTGAGTTGTGACAGTGGTATTGGCTATGCCGGAAAAGGAGATGTTTCAAATTGGCAATCCTAAAAGTTTGCTAAGTAAAGGTAGCAATTTAGTACAAGCTTCTGCCAATTTGGCAGTGTCGGGAAGAAACGAAGCTGCACCTTTGAGAAGGTTGATCGCTTGTTTTCCCATATCTTTCTTCTCAGGCTCTTCAGGATCTTGAGCGACTTGGGCTAACACTTGTACTTGTGTAATAGCAGTTTCCTTGCCTTTTTGAGGTAGGTCGGTGTCAGCTTCTATTATTTCTTGTAGTTGTCGCAATATATCTTTGATTCCGGGTTCATCAGGGTTAGAGGATTCTGGCAGCTGGTTAATTGCATTTGTTACATTTCCGCTGATTGTACCCAGGTTCAGAACACCATTGATATCGCCGCCAGAAAGACCAGTGACATTGCCAATGTTGCCACCTGCATTGATATTGATTGACCTTTTATCAGCCACGGTATCTCCCAAACTGTAGTAGGTTTCTATATAAGATTTATTACTGTTAATCGCAGTTGTCACCATTTTTTCTAGACTGCGAATGCGTTCGTCTTTCTCAGCTATGCCAGCTAAAAGTGCCTGTATATCACTATAGGCCAATGAGGAG
>CAXUOL010000998.1:0-2534 GCA_964252435.1 uncultured Nostoc sp. | reverse complement strand
GTGATTGGTGGCACACAAAAACTATTTTCGATTATCCGAGATGAAAAGTTAGAACTTCAGGCGAAGGTGCCCGAAACTCAACTAACTCAGGTGAAAATTGGCGCATCGGTGCAAATTACTTCTGATGCCGATCGGCGGGTGCGATCGCAGGGACGAGTCAGAGACATACAACCACAGCTCAACGATCAAAGACGGGAGGCAACAGTGAAAATTGACTTGCCGCCAACAACTTTACTTAAACCAGGAATGTTTGCTAGTGCGGCAATTACTACTGACTCAGGGATGAAAATGGTAGTGCCACAAAAAGCAGTGCAGTCCCAAGCTGACGCAAGTGTAATTGTATTCATCTTATCGGGTGAAAATACAGTCCGCAGCCAGAAAGTCGAGTTAGGAGATCCTGGTAATAACGACACAGTGGAAATCAAGAGTGGGTTACAGTTAGGCGATCGCGTTGTCGTTGATGGTGCTGGCTATCTCAAAGATGGCGATCGGGTTCGAGTTGCAAATTGAAGGGAATGGGGAATGGGAAAAAATAACCAATGACAAATGACTAATGACCAATGACAAATAGACAAATCCAAAATCTAAAATTTCCCAATGTCTTTTAATATCTCAGCCTGGTCGATTAAAAAGCCTGTTCCGACGATAGTTTTATTTTTAATTTTGACAGTTGTGGGTTGGTTCTCCTTCATATCCTTGGGGATTGATACTAACCCAAATATTGATGTACCAACAGTTTCGATCAAAGTCACCCAACCAGGTGCAGGCCCAGCAGAACTAGAATCCCAAGTGACGAAAAAAATTGAAGATGCCGTCGCAGGGTTGGGCAATATCGATTACATGATTTCCACCGTCAGCGATGGGAATTCTAAGACGACAATCAATTTTGTTTTGGGTACAGATAGCGATCGCGCCACTAATGATGTCCGCAATGCGATCGCTCAAATTCGCCAAGATTTACCCCAAGATATTAACGATCCAATTGTGGAACGCCTAGAATTTTCCGGCGGCCCGGTGATTACTTACGCAGTTAAATCAGATCGGCGTTCTGTAGAAGAATTAAGCAATCTTGTAGACCAAACTATCAGCCGCGCTTTGTTGGGAGTTCGTGGTGTAGCACAAATTCGGCGTGTGGGTGGTGTTGACCGAGAAATTCGGATTAATCTTAATCCAGACCGTTTACAAGCTTTAGCGATCACCGCCACTCAGGTAAACGACCAAATCCGCGCTTTGAACATTAACTTACCTGGCGGACGTGCCGAAGTTGGTGGTAGCGAACAAAGTATCCGTACTTTAGGAAGTGCCGTCAGTGTCGATATTTTAAAAACCTACGAAATCGTCTTACCACAAGGCGGTTCCGTACCTTTATCCAGTCTGGGAACTGTAGAAGATAAATTTGGTGACGTGCGCCAAGCCGCCCGCTTGAATAATCAACCTGTGGTAGCTTTTCAAGTCTTACGTAGTACTGGCAGCGTTCTGGTGACAGTGGAAGAAGGAGTGAAAGCAGCAGTCAAACAACTGGAAAAAACCCTTCCTCCAGATGTCAAACTGGATTTAATTTTTACTAGAGCCGATATTGTCCGCCAATCTTACCAAAGCACCATTGATGAATTGATTCAAGCTTCGTTGCTGGCGGTCATCGTTATTTTAGTGTTTTTGCGGAACTGG
Source organism: uncultured Nostoc sp. (assembly GCA_964252435.1). Taxonomy (GTDB): domain Bacteria; phylum Cyanobacteriota; class Cyanobacteriia; order Cyanobacteriales; family Nostocaceae; genus Nostoc. The sequence goes on along the minus strand of CAXUOL010000998.1, from coordinate 866 downwards.
AGAGCAACATTAATTACCGCTGTTGCCTTACCTCTGTCAATAATTCCCACCTTCGCAGTGTAGCAAGCCCTTGGTTACACCCTCAACAATATGACTTTATTGGCATTAGCCCTGGCGGTGGGCAATTTGGTCGATGATGCCGTTGTCGAAATTGAAAATATGGAACGCCACATGGCTATGGGCAAGTCAGCTTGGGAAGCTGCTTTTGACTCTTCCGACGAAGTAGGATTAGCGGTAATCGCCAGTTCAGCGACAATTATTGCAGTGTTTCTGCCCGTTGCCTTTATGGGTGGGATTCCGGGGCAATTTTTTCAACCATTTGGCGTTACCGTTGCCGTTTCCACAATTTTCTCAACTCTTGTAGCGCGGATGGTTACGCCAATGATGGGGGCGTATCTTTTGAAGGAGAAGGAAGGGAGTGGGGGAACAGGGAGAACAATAAAATTCTTCAATTTTAAATTTACACTTCCAGGTAGCGGGAACAGAACTAGAAAACTTATCACCGAAAAGCGCCCTGGCTCTCAACCTTATAGATCACTCTTAGAGTGGGCGTTACGCCATAGATTGACAACAATGGCGATCGCTTTAGCTTTCTTTATTGCGAGTCTGACGCTGGTTCCATTGATTCCCAAGGGTTTTGTTGATGATGGCGACTTTGGAATTTCCAACGTATCTATAGAATTACCTCCTGGTTCCACTTTGTCAGACGTTAACAAAGTAGTCACACAAGCGACTGATATCATCCGACAAAACCCAGTAGTTGAACGTGTTCTAGCAACAGAAGAGATCAATTCTGCAACCCTTACCATTAATCTCAAACCTAGAGAAGAACGAAATATTTCCCAAAAACAGTTTGAGGAACAAGT
>CAXUOL010000997.1:0-2536 GCA_964252435.1 uncultured Nostoc sp. | reverse complement strand
CCCACTTCGGCATCTACTGTGACATCATCTGGTAAAAAGCGGACACGAACAATCATCAATGTTACGCATTTGATAGAGTTGTCATTTGTCAGTAGTCCTTTGTCCTTTGCAAATGACTAATGACATTTCAACGCATTTTAGCTTAAGACAAAAACTGACTTAAGTCTAAATGGCTTTCAACTTCAATGGCTAGAGAGTCCAAAATCTGCTCTCGCTGTTCTCGGTAGTTAGCAACACCGGTGGGCAAAGATTTTAAACCCCGCTGTTGACGGAGGCGATTTAACCAAGCGCGTCGCCAAGGCCCATTGTCAAAAAGCCCGTGGAGGTAACTGCCCCACACTGATTGACAACTATCTACTAACCCTAAATTAATATCGTCAAATAGGGCATGGTAAGATTGGGGATCTATGCCTTGCTGTTCGATGCGCGATCGCCCTTGGTGGATTTCAAAGCCATTAACTGGCAAACCTTGTTGTGGATAATTTGAGCTAACTTGGCGTTGGCGGGCGATTTTTTGTCCTGTAATTACAGTTCTGATTGGTAAAAGATTTAACCCTTGAAATCTGCCAGCTTGTCCTTCTATCCCTTCTGGATCGGCGATGATTTGACCGAGCATTTGATAGCCACCGCAGATACCTAAAACCGTTCCCCCAGAAGCAGCGTAGTTTTGGATAGCTTCTGCCATACCGCTTTTTTGCAGCAGTAGCAAGTCAGTAATTGTGGTCTTTGTACCTGGGATAATCACGGCATCAGGATGTCCCAAATCTTGCTTAGGACTTAAGTATTTAATTGAAACTGTACTTTCTGATTCCAGTGGGTCAAAGTCGGTGAAATTGGCAATTCTTGGTAAGCGGATGACAGCAATGTTGAGGTCAGTTTGGGCTTTATTCGCCGACGATTGACGTTCTAGCAGGTCAAGGGAGTCTTCTGCTGGAAACATTTCTTGCAAGTAGGGTATAACACCGATAACGGGGATACCTGTGCGTTCTTCTAACCATTTTATCCCCGGATCTAAGAGCGATCGCTGTCCTCGAAACTTATTAATTACTACACCCTTAATTAAGGCGCGTTCATCTGGCTCCAATAACTCTAATGTGCCAACGACATGAGCAAAAGCACCACCCCGATCAATATCAACTACTAATATGGTTGGTGCATTCAAATATTTTGCCACCCGCATATTAGTTAAGTCGCGGTGCTTGAGGTTAATCTCTGCTGGACTACCAGCACCTTCACAAACCAGCATGTCAAATTCTGTTCCTAAATGCTGTAGCGATTCTTCAATTGTTCGCCACCCCAATTCAAAATATTGCTCGTAGTAATCTGAAGCACTCACTTTACCTACAGACCTACCTTTGATAATTACTTGCGAAGTCATATCCCCTTGAGGTTTGAGTAAAATTGGGTTCATTTCTACCCAAGGTACGACTCCCGCCGCCCAAGCTTGCACTGCTTGGGCATAGCCAATTTCTCCACCACTAGCGGTGACATAAGCATTTAAAGCCATATTTTGACCTTTAAAGGGAGCCACTCGCCAACCACGCCGCGAGAGAATGCGACAAATAGCTGTAGTTAAAAGTGATTTCCCTGCATGGGATGTTGTTCCCACTACCATAATTGATTTCATAGTTGCTATCACTTAGTTTTTCAAAATACAGGTTAATTTTTAGGAGCGAACAACAGGGGAGCACGGGAGCACGGGAGCACGGGAGCAGGGGAGCAGGGGAGCAGAGGAGAAGTAGCAGTAAGTCTTTCCCTTCTGCCCCTTTGCCTCTTGTGTCAATGCCCAATGCCCAATGCTCAATCCCCCATACCCAATGCCCACTATAACCATCACAAATTTCAATTAGATGGTTATGGTAAAGACTTCATGAATCGATGTGATGTTTCCGTATATATTGTTCCCTTTGATTCCCTAATCCTAACTCTTGGATTTTTATTCTAAAAAGGTATCCGTAACCAACGAATCACAGCATCAGAGAAACGATCGCCCCATGAAGGAGTACGCCAATTTTTTCCCTGGTATTGTTCTACTAACTGGCGTCCCAAGGGAGTGAGACGAAAACTATCTGTAATTCCCTGACCATCGACTTCTCGGCGCAATACACCTACTTGAATCAACCAGCCCAAAGCGTTATCACAGGCTAATTCTGATAAAGGGCGTTTAGTATAGCCCTGCTTGAGTCCATTTTCCAGAGCGATCGCAGTCAATGACACACTCTGGTGTCCCATCACTTCAAATAAAGATACATTAAAAGGCGAACACACTAGCGATCGCTCGGCTCTTTCTACTGTGCTTTGAGGATAGACAAAAATATTTGGGTTTTGGGAATCAACAGCAGGCATCGTGTATAGGTATAAATTTTTCTTCTAACAAAGATTAATTTAAGAATATATTTTTTCTTGTACCAAATACCTCATTAAACCAAAATTAGTTACCAAAAGTATATTTATGCTATTTTTTAGTAATTATATTTAATCATTATAAATTAATGTAAAATTTCAAGTGCATCAACAATCTGAAACAGGAAAGGTT
>CAXUOL010000996.1:0-2536 GCA_964252435.1 uncultured Nostoc sp. | reverse complement strand
ATGTGGCTGGTGAGGACGTGCAACAGGCGACCAACTTCTGGGAGTGAGGATTGGGTAAACTCAAGTTGTGTAGCCAGGGATTCGGCCTGCTGCACTAATGATGGAATAGAGACGATGGGATAGGTTGTCATGTCTACTTCTTGACCAAAACTTCTCGCAACACAACTGCTAAATCCTGCATAGATATCTGGGGCAATTTCGGTAATGCTAGTCATAGTTTTAAAACTCACACTGGCAATAATGAAACATGGGCTGAAACGACCTTCCAGCCTTCGGTAAACCTGTACCAAGTCTGGCTTTGTCGTCCGAAACGCTCTACACCATTGATAATGCGGTGAAATTCTAAAGTTACTGTTGCGGCATCTTTCCCAAAGGTTACAACCTTGAGGTTCGAGATTTCTCGCTCTATTTTTGGGTTTGGTCGATTCTGACGAAAGTTACGAACTTCATCGCTGCCATAGAGGTTTTCTGTAATTCCAAATCGCACTACTTCGGGTGCATCCCAAAACAAGCTATCCATCACCTCCAAATTGTTATTACAAAGGGCTTCTTCATACTTGAGGTACAAATCAGTTACTTCAGCGACAACAGCAGGGTCATTTATAGTAGTCATTGTTGTTAGCAATTTTTGGTGTTATGGCTGATTATGCACTCTTTCAAATAGCCAGAGCTATTTTTCTTCTTTTAAGTTCCTTCAGTACGTAGATTCAGACGAATCAGATCGCGGAAGGTGGAGATTTGCTGCATAAAGAAAATTGAGCCTGCAATACAAATACTTGCACCAAAGATGACAGTATTGCTACTACCAATTTTACTTGCTAGTGCGCCAGCTATTAAGTTACCTATAGGTACTGCGCCTGTAGATGCCATAACGTAAAGACCGGTAATTTGTCCGCGATTTTCATCGCTCACCAACAACTGAAGCAAAGTACGTCCGGCAATTATCTGCAAAATAAAACCGAAACCAGCTGCTAATAATGAGAGTAGCGAAAGCCAAAACACGCGAGATAGACCAAAGACTATTAAGCTTACTCCCATAAAACATATACCCAAAGCTAGAACTTTACCCGATTCCAGTACATTGCTATGTTTAGTTAAATACATACCACCTGCTAAGGTTCCCAAACTGGAAGCTGTCATCAAGAAGCCGAAGGTGTTAGGGCCACCTTGCAAAATCTCCTTGGCAAAAATCGGTCCCAAAGCTAAATAAAATCCCCACACACAGCAAACTAAAGCCGAACCAATCAAGACTGATCGAATTGGCAAAAACCCAAAGGCATATTTAAAACTAGTTTTTAATTCTTCTAAAGGTTTGCGTGTGGAAATAACAGCTTTTTTGGGGACAAGGTTCATTGCAAGAAGGGCAATAATTACGGCGATGTAACTGATACTATCGAGCAGAAAACAAAGCCCCGATCCCACTGCCGCAATTAACAAGCCTGCGATTGCAGGCCCAACCATAAGTGAAACGCTGACAAGGGAGGAGTACAAGGCGGTCGCATTACCGAGATTTTCCTTACTGACCGTTTCTGGTAAAAATGCCTGTCGGGTGGGAATATCGAAGGCGTTGATTATCCCTTGCAGTACACCAAGAAGTACAATCTGCCAGACGTTAATAGTACCATTCAAGGCCAGCCAAGTCAGAGCCAAAGACTGAAGCATCCCCAGAATCTGGGCAATAAGCAGAATGCGGTGGCGGTTCGTGCGATCGGCAATGATTCCACCCAGAGGAATCAATAGAAGGGTGGGAATTTGGCTGGCAAAGCCCACTAGACCTAGTAACCAAGCGGAATCGGTGAGGCGATATACTAACCAACTAGTAGCCACTTGAGTCATGGATGTACCAATTAGAGAAATTGCCTGACCTGTGTAGTACAGGCGAAAATTTCTAGAACTAAAAGCATGCAGCATGACCTGTGATTTTTTTGATGCTTCCATACATCACCCCTAAGTAGTTCCCAGTTCTTAACCGTGAATAAAAAAGTAGGCAGTCATAGTAAAGGCAACAATCATCACAAATTTTCGAATTAAGTGCGGTTCAAGTTGACGAGCATAATGGTGGGCGCTTAAATAACCATCAAGAGAGCCACCTACTGCCATCAAAATAGCTTGATGCCAAGCAATTATACCAATTCTCCAAAATGAGGCAACAGATATCAATCACCAAAGTCTTACTACATCTAAGTTTTTTATGCTTCAAAAATGTTTAAGTCTCGCTAGAGATAAAATAGCCGCGCTTTTGGGTTATTGATTTACAGATTTCCTGCACTAACGCAGATTTGCCAATGCCAGCATAATTCAGATACCAACATCATTTCGACTTGGAATTTTGGGTTGCCAATTGGTTCCCTTTGTGAAGTCGTTTCTGAATTGTTTGGTAAAGCAAGACTATGTTTCCAGGGTTGATATCTTTATGAATGATATTGCCTGCATGGATTCTGCCCAGAATATTGCAAAGAGCGATCGCAATACTTAGAAATCGGTAAGCTGTTCCACATTTAACTTGCAATAACAGCGTTACCCTTGTTTTTGACTT
>CAXUOL010000995.1:0-2538 GCA_964252435.1 uncultured Nostoc sp. | reverse complement strand
GTTGTGTTGCCATTACCTCCAGCAGGCACTTCACAAAACCAAAACATATACTGGTGGGAATGCCTGTTTTGGTACGCAGTCCTCCATCTCGCCCTTTGGCGAAAGCAAAGTATGAACGATAAGCCAGCGAGTGCCCATCTACGAGGATGAACGTGGGGCGTGTTGCAGTTGCAAAAGTGATTTCAGACATAGCCCTATTTTAGCTAGAAGCTTTGTCACATAGTTAGCAATTTCAGATGCTCGTTTAGCTTGGCTTTGGTGACAATAGCCGAGTTTTTGCGTACCAATTTATTTTATGTATAATTTTAGTCAAAATAATATCTACGCATTTGCAGCTTTAGTACGGAAGCCAAGTAGAACCACCTTTTGGCAGGGATACCAGCCCAATTAACTACGTGAGTATAAGCATAGTAACCGTATAGTAACTAGATCCCTAACTGATTACCAGAAGTCGGGGATCTATCTCCTGAGCCTTTTATGTTTAATTAGGTTGACCTAGCTTACATCTCAGGAACCAACAAAAACTAGCTTAATATTTCGACATAAGATTGCCACTATCAAAACCACTTTGCCTTAACAAAACTTTATATATACCAATCAAAAAGTCTATTTTTCAAAGGAATTTAAACATAATAACTTTACATAAAGTTAAGTGTATTTATCAAGACTATAAGCAAAGTTTCAGAGTTAGAAATAGGTTAGTAATCCCGTAATGATTCGTTTCAGAAAGGCATCTTTTATCCATGACAACAAAACTATTCAACACTCTAGCTGCTGCCACAACTTTGGCAGGAATTGTTGCAACATCTGGAGCAGCGAATGCAGCTTCTCTCTCCTACGGTAGTTCCACTGATTATGATTTCACAAATATCATTGATGCACCTCTAAGCGTCCAAAAATTTAACTCATCTTTGGGTACACTGAAGGGTGTAACGATAAGTTTTACTGGCGACTTACTTGGAAATGCAGGTTTTGAAAACAGGAGTCCAACCGCGACTCAGGTGACAGTAAATCTCGCTAGTCAAATCAGTTTAAAACTAAATAATCAGTCTCTGTTTGCGCTCAATCCACAAGATATCTCAAGTTATCAAGCTGCTAAATATGACGGTAAGACTGATTATAATGGCACCTCTGGAAAGACTATTCCTAACTTAACTGCCACACAATCTGCTACTCAGTCTTTCACCAATACCCAATTCTTGCAGTCTTTCACTGGTAATGGCGACATAAACTTTTTGTTCTCAGCTTTAGCCAACTCAGTAGTTACGGGTTCGGGCAACATGAGATCCTATATTGATACTTATGCCAAAGCAGGTATCAGAGTAACTTATGACTACGATCCTAAACCAGTACCTGAATCCTCTGCCACACTGGGAATTGGTTTAGTTGCTGGGCTTTGTCTATTGTCACAACGCAAAAAAAGCTGGATCAAGATGTTTAATTAATAGACTTTCTTGAATAGGTAGGTTTTTTCCATCCTATCTATCAAGCAGGCTCTCTAATTTAAATAATGAAAAAACCCGATTCTCGAAAAAATCGGGTTTTTTATTGCGCCTATATCCTCACGGTAGTAGTCTGTCAAGTTTAAATTAATGGGTAAGCAAGTTCGTAGTAAGGACTTTAGTCCTTAATTTTCTAAGCACTAAAGTCCTTACTACAAACTTTTCATTACTAGCTTAGACATTGTAGTAAGGAAATTGGATTGACTAGAGATGCCAATTTTTTCTACTACTCCCCACTGGTCGCTAGAGCCTGTTAACCTCTTACTGGAACTTAAAATTTAGGAAATTATGCAGAAAGCATCTACTGACAATCAGGCTGCTGCAAAAGACATTAAACTACTAATTTTGGATATAGATGGCACGATCGCTGGACACTCTAACACCATCAGCAAACCTGTAAAGCAAGCTATTATTGCAGCCCAAGCACGAGGAATTCAAGTGGCGATCGCCACAGGTAGAATGTATTGTTCAGCCTTGCGCTTTCACCAAGACATCGGCTCTACCTTACCATTAATGGCCTATCAGGGAGCCTGGATTCAAGACCCAATCACCCAAAAAGTTCATCGCCATTGGGTTGTTTCCAGAGAAATCGCCCACCAGCTACTCGACTATTTTGAACAGCCTGAGTTGCGATCGCTTCTATCTGTTCACTTTTACATCAACGATCAACTATACGTCCGTGAGTTAACTAAAGAAACCAAAATTTATGCAGAACGTTCGGGTATTATTGCGATTCCTGTGGGTGATTTGCGTCAAGCCTTGACGAATGAACCAACAAAAATTCTTGCTTTATCTGATGACATTGACGTAATCGATAAGTTATTAGGAAATTTGCGCCGCCAATACACACCCGCTGAACTTTATATGACAACCTCTGTTGCTACCTTTTTTGAAGCAACTAACGCCTCTGTAAATAAGGGAACTGCTGTACGTTACCTAGCCGAAGAATTGCTGGGATTACAATTAGCCAACGTTATGGCGATTGGCGATAACTTCAATGATGTGGAAATGCTGGAGTATGTTGGACTTGGTGTAG
>CAXUOL010000994.1:0-2541 GCA_964252435.1 uncultured Nostoc sp. | reverse complement strand
CCTTACCAAATGTGCAAGGAGATGCGATCGGCTCCATTGGTTTCTGCTTTGGTGGTCATGTCGTTTATCTAGCTGCCACCTTACCAGATATTAAAGTTACAGCTTCCTTCTATGGTGGCGGTATTCCCAACTCAACTCCCGGCGGTGGAGAACCAACCATCACCCGCACTTTAGAGATTAAAGGCCCCATTTACGCCTTCTTTGGTCTTGACGATCAGGGAATCCCCTTAGAACATACAGAACAGATTGAGGCTGAATTGAAGAAAAATCAGATTACTCATGCTATCTTCCGTTATCCCGGTGCAGGACATGGCTTTTTCTGCAATCATCGCGCCAGCTACAATGCTGAAGCTGCTGCTGATGCTTGGAAAAATGTTCAAGAACTGTTCCAAAAGAACCTTCAGCTTCAAAAAGTCTAAATCTTGGTGTTAGTCGCAATACGCGCTTTGGGCGTACAGATGTGCGCCTCTACTGAACATCAGCAAATATTAACTAAATAATCAAAAGCAAATAAAAATACAGTATCACGTCTATGATTACCGCCTTCAGACAGCCACGAATTAATATTTTTCAGGGTTTTTCACTATTTTTATTACCTGGATTATTAACAAATTCCTAAACCTATTAGTATCAAGGAAGCGATGCTGATTACTGAACAATATGCAGCTATCACACCAGAAACCATCAGTCAGAAATAGCGCCAGGAGATAGGAAAATGGAAGTTTTTTGGTATTTGCCTACACAGGGAGATGAGCGTTATTTAGGTACTACAATCGGCAGGCGACCAGCCACTTATCCTTATATGCAGCAAATAGCTCAAGCTGTTGATAAATTGGGTTATGGTGGGATGCTGATTGGTACTGGACAAAAACAGGATACTTGGATTGTAGCTACTTCGTTAATTTCAGTTACGGAACGCTTGCGGTTTCTTGTAGCCTTTCGTCCAGCAATTATGTCACCTTCTTTGGCAGTGAGAATGGCTGCTACTTTTGACCAGATTTCTAATGGTCGAATTATTCTGAATGTTGTTACTGGTGGCGACACAAAAGAACTTGCAAGAGATGGGATTTTCTTAGATCACGATCAGCGTTATGAACTTACAGATGAGTTTTTGACAATTTGGCGATCGCTCATGCAAGGTGACGAAGTAACCTTTAATGGTCGCCACTTGCAAGTTCAAGGCGCAAAACTCCAATTTCCTCCCGTACAAAAGCCTTATCCCACCTTATATTTTGGTGGTTCTTCAGATGCTGCTCTCCAAGTTGCTGCCAAACACATTGATGTGTATTTAACTTGGGGTGAACCACCAGATCGAGTTGCCCAAAAGATTGCAAAGGTACGTCAATTAGCAGCAGAACAAGGTAGAATAGTCCGCTTTGGGATTCGGATGCACGTTATAGTCCGCGAAACTACGCAAAAAGCTTGGGATGCAGCTAATGAACTGATTCAGTATGTCGATGATGAAACCATAGCAGCTGCACATCGGCGGTTTGCTGATTCGGAATCAGAAGGACAACGCCGCATGGCCCAACTGCACAATGGCAATCGCCAAAACTTAGAAATTAGCCCCAACTTATGGGCAGGTGTTGGCTTAGTGCGTGGGGGCGCTGGGACTGCCTTAGTCGGAGATCCAGAGACAGTTGCAGCGAGAATGCTGGAATATACCGATTTAGGAATTGATACTTTCGTTTTTTCAGGGTATCCCCATCTCGAAGAAGCTTATCGAGTCGCAGAATTATTATTTCCCAGGTTGCCGTTACAAATTCCAGCGATCGCATTACCGCAGCAGGTTGCAAGTACATTCAGTGAATTTGTTACCAAAACAGATTTACTCAAACCACAGCCTGTGTAAGCAATTCAAAATTCAAAAAAGCATGAGTCCGAAAAAACCTCAACTTAGATCGGCTAACTTTTTCTAAAGCAAGTTTTGCAGCAAAAAGGCTCAAGCATTCCTGCCTGAGCCATGACTAAATTCAATTTATAGACTAGTGGTATGTCCCATTAGTTACGAAGGGTGAATAAGTTCGTAGTAAGGACTTTAGTCCTGGATTTTTAAGCACGCTTTGTGCTTACTACAAACCCATAATATTTAATGGGACAGACCACTAGCTTCAAGAGCTATATCTTTTCATCGGTAGTGGATAAGCTCAGTTAAAATTTCTGGCTATAGTAATGTAAGATGATTATCTGGATGATGTCTGGTTGAAATCTATAACCTAAACAAAGTCTAAATTACTAAAGCTGAGAGTTGGGAAACTCCGGTGAAATTCCGGGACTGTGCCGCAGCTGTGATGGGATCGCCCAAGTCAGAATGCCAATTCTCAGGATGTCCTCAAGACACACTCACCGTCTACTCCCTGCGTTGCACGGGGAAGGAGTTCTAAGTTTGGTTTCTGGATTTGCCACTTGCCCTGGCTTGTTTTATGCTACTGCCGCCGCAGATGGTATATTATCTCGCGTTAGAATACCAGGTGGAATTATTAGTAGTCAGCAGTGCCGTGCGATCGCAGATATAGCAGAACAGCACGGTGGCGGCTATGT
>CAXUOL010000993.1:0-2543 GCA_964252435.1 uncultured Nostoc sp. | reverse complement strand
GTACTCCAAAATAACAAATGCGTATTCCGAAATAACAAATGCGTACTCCGAAATAGCAAATGCTGTCGCCGAAATAGCAAATGCGATCGCTCGTACTCTACTGCTGCAAAACCCAACGGCGAAACAGTTCTACCATAATCCGCCAGCTTCCCTGAGTTTCCTCAACTACATCATGACGCTTCAGAGTATTCAGCGCTTCCTGTAAATTGGTGTCGTTCATACCTGTAGATTGAGCTAAGACATCCAGACTTAGCCCTTCTGGGTGAGGTGCAAGCACTTGTACAATTGCTTGTTGACCCTTAGCACCCCGCGCCGCCTGACCCCAAACCCCATCAAAGTAGTAACGTCCACGTTTGAAAAACTCAGGGTTATTGATAACTGCTTCCACGTCTTCTACTATGAAAACTGGGTCACGCGATCGTCCTTGCTCAAAAACAAAGTCGTTGTAGCGGCGTACTAGCTGAAAACCCAGCAGTTGCACTAAATATGGTTGACCGTGTGTCAAAGCATAAATTTCATCTAAAGCTTCCGGGATATAGTCGAGGGGGAAGTCTTCATTACCTGGGTTAGCAAGAATTTGGCGGGTAGCTGCACGTTCTTGAAAGCCTACATGAATAGGAATGACGCTGGCAAAGAAGGGTTGAAAATAATCTGCTGTCATCTCTTCTAAAGTGTGCAAACCAGCAAATGCAAAGGCGATTTTAGAACTCATTTGCACTAAACCGCGCAAAAAACCCATAAAGTCGATAGGGATTTTTTTCGCTTCAATTAAATCTTCAATTTTCTCAAACTCGTCTAAGGCAATGATTAACCCACCGTTTAGGTTTGCTTCAACCTGTTTTAAATAGCGTTCAAAAGTCCGGTAGGGGAGATTTAGTAAATCAGCGTCAGTTGGGGGTGGAAGTTTTACAGTTTGAGAAATTTCATCACAAATTGCCATTAGCACCTCACCCACACCTTGGGGGCTATCTCCTAAACGTAGCAAGTTGACATAAGCTAGCTGTATTTGTGAGCCTAAACATTGAGCAGCGTTAACCAGAATAGAAGTTTTGCCCATGCGCCTGTGACCGTAGAGAACTATAGACTGGAGTTGATTACTCATCACCCAGAGTTCTTCTAACTGTCTGATGACATCTTCTCGCCCAACGAAGAGATGACCTTGAACGGGGTCGCCTACAACATAAGGATTAACCACAGGCTTGGTGATGGAAATTTCTCCCACTTCACCAGCAATTTGTAAAAGGCTTTTTTGCCAAGTTTGAGCGATATCTATTATTAACCCTTGCTCTGCTTGTGGTAATGTGTCGGCTTGATTTAGGATTTTTGTCAGTTTGCCTAATGCTCGATTCAGAGCTAAAGACCTGGCTGAACGTGAGACGCTGCATTTAATAAACTGGACATCCTCAATAACTTGACGTAAATTAGCAAGAACTTTCCAAGAAACTGGACGTAAAAGCGGTTCCTGTGGAAAAAGAGGAACTTGGATAGCAGCAATAGAAGCTGGTTTTTGAGCTTTCTCAAATCTGGAGATACTCTAAGATTATCAAACCTCAATTATTGCATACCATCTCAAACTCTACTCAATAAAGTAGAAGTCAGGGGATATTTATTTAAACATGGAGTCCAGAGTTATAAAAATGGACTTTTCACTCCTAGTAACTTCCCGATTTATGCTGCTTGCCATAATATTGGTAACTTCCAAAAAACTTGGAAGCTTGAACCAGGACAGCACCAAGTCAGCATACCCATTATCAAGTATGTTGGTAGCAACAGAATTGTTGACGGTAGTTTCTACTTTAACTTGGATGTTGGACAGTAATTTCAGTCTTCTGTTTAAAAGCGAAAGTGAGTAATAGTTTTATGGCTTACAGCGAGTTTAGTTTAGCTAAAGCAAAACAAGAGTTGAGTTTAACCATATTAGAAAAACGCGATATTTTCGCTGCCGTTCCTGAATTAGCAGCGAGTAATTTACTTGTAGAAACACTCAATTATAATCTGGCGATCGCTTTAGGTAGTAATAGTGAAAAAGCACGTTCTGAGTTAATTATTGCGCCAATCTTAGTTGATTTACGCCGACACTTACGAGAACAAATTGGTTTATTTTCTGGGGTAGATTTCACTGTCGATAATAGCAAAGGATTAAATGGTACTTGCGATTTTATTATTACTAAATCTCCAGAAATTCTAATTTTGACAGCACCAGTAATTACAGTTGTAGAAGCTAAAAAAGAAAATATTAATGCGGGTTTAGGTCAGTGTGCAGCAGAAATGGTAGCAGCCCAAATCTTTAATAAGCAAGCCGCAACTGAGATTAAAACAATTTACGGAGCAGTCACAACTGGCAGTATTTGGCAATTCCTAAAACTAGAAGAACAAATATTGAGCATTGATTTAAGCGAATATTATCTCAAAGATGTGAATAAAATTCTGGGGATTTTAGCCAGTGGTATTTCTCAAGAAATTTAACAAAATGTCCAACAGCTTAAGAGGATGTTTGAAAAGTCATGATTGATGTATCAAATATTTTTTACCCACCCTAACCC
>CAXUOL010000992.1:0-2552 GCA_964252435.1 uncultured Nostoc sp. | reverse complement strand
CCCGGATTTTGTGATAAATTGCCATCCGGTCTGCTTCTGGATACTGGTCTACTTTATTAAACACCAGAATGATCGGTTTACCTGCTTCCCGCAACTGAGAAAGGGCGGCGTATTCCAGCTTTGTCATATCGCCAGAGATCACAAACAGAATCAAATCTGCAAGTTTTGCAATCTGTTCAGCTAAAGCGGCGCGGGTTGCACCATCTACTTCATCTAACCCAGGAGTATCAATTAATTCCACCTGAGATTGACCTACACCAGGGAGAGTAACTCGCAAAGCACGTTCACTTTCCCCAATCGCCTCCTCACTAATACTCCAATTAACTCTTTGTGCAGCACGGGTGACACCGTGCAGCGGTCCAGTTTCAAATACTGTTTGCCCAACCAAAGCATTGAGTAGCGAAGACTTACCACGTCCCACCATGCCAAAAGCCGCAATCTGCACCACCATGCGGTCTAACTTCCCTAGCATAGTTTCCAAATCAGCAATTTCCGCCTCTAACCCAGTTTTTTCCTGGGGAGTAAGGTCGAGATTGGCTACCAAGTTTCGCAACGCTGTTTGTGCTTGTTTATAGTTCAGTTCCGTCTGAATGTCTTCAAAACTGAAAATAGCACTATCCAATTCTTCCTCCCAGTTGAGAGAATTTGCGTCAGTGTTAGCGGAATCGCTTTGATGAGGTTCAGGTACGGGCAATATCGAAGTCATATCAATTTGAGATTTGAAATTTGGGATTTTTAAATTAGCCCTGTCTCTTATCGTAGTTATTTTTAACAGGGGTTTGTGGAGCAGAGAGGTACAAGAGTGGAGTTCAAAGACTCGTCAGCGAGTATCAAAGACTCATTAACGGAGTTCAAAGACTCGTCAGCGAGTATCAAAGACTCATCCCCTATTCCCAATGCCCAATACTTCGATTTACCTCGGCTCCGGCTCCATGTCCGCAAGTCGAGATGCTCGGCACAAGTCGCGGTTCCTGAGCGTAGTCGAAGGGCAGTACAAGTGCCCAATGCCCAATTCCCAATTCCCAGTGAATAATGACTAACAAAAAGTCATAAACTGAAAAATGCATCTAAATAGATATAATGCTCATATACCAATTCTCTAACAACTGACGTTCACACTTTGAGCATGGAATGAGCATTATGGTAAATAGCAGTAAAACACCAACGGGTAAGGCTAAAAAGGGTCAAGTAACTGTCAGGGTTGACTCAGGGAGCATCAAGGCTTGTTTCCCCAGGTCGTATTGCAACAAGGGGCAGATAAAGCTAGCAACAGGTATTTCACTGGTAGATGGTTGGGAGAGTAAAGCTAGCCAGTTGCAGAGACGGTTACAGATAGAACTTGAGGATGGGAAGCTGGATGACGGTGAAGGGAATTTTGACTTGGGGCGGTATCAGGAGATTTTGAAGGAATACGGGTTGCAGGCAAGGTTGAGACTGGTGAAAAGTGAAACTACCTCAGATGACCAACTACCACCTAAGCCTGAACTATCCCTGATGGAAGTGTGGGATATGTATTGTGAGTATAGAAAGCAAGGATTGAGAGAGAGTAATTTTAAAAATATGTTCTTAGGGCAATTCAAGAATTATATTGAGTCAGCTATTGAGGCTACAAAATCAGAGGATGCTTTGAAAATTAGGAACTGGCTAGTTGAAAACAGAAATCTAGATATCGTTAAAAACTTATTAAGCAATTTATCAAAAGCTTATCGACTAGGGATGAAAAGCAAGCTGCTTGCTCATAATCCCTATGAGGGAATGGCTGAGGAGATAGTTAATAAGGGAGCTAAAGGCAGGACTCAGCAAGAGGTAGAAACTGATAACGATGTCTTGGATAAATCAAAAGCTTACACTTGGGATGAAGCGCAAATAATACTTGATTATGTTGAGAATAATTGTCCACACTGGTACAACTTTTTGAAGTTTAAATTCCTTACTGGGTGTAGAACTGGTGAAGCAATAGCACTTATGTGGGACGACGTTGAATGGGATAAGGAGCGCATTCTAATACGGAGAACCTATGACAGAATAACAAAAAAATTCTATCCCCTAAAAAACGATAGTACTTACAAAGGAGAGGAAACAAGAAAATTCCCTATGGTAAAAAAGGGGGAGTTGTGGAGTTTTTTAAAGTCAATTCCACGGGGTAAGCCTAACGAAATTATTTTTAAAAGCAAAATTGGAAGAGTAATTAACTCAACAACCTTTGGTAATTCTTGGCGTGGACAAAATTCACCGTCGATACAATCTAGAGGGATAATTCCATCATTGATTGAGCAGTGTAAGCTCACTAAATACTTATCCCCCTACAACACACGTCATACGTTTATTACCCACCAAGTATTTGATTTAGGCAGGGATGAGAAAATAGTCAGTAAGTGGTGTGGTCATCAAATAGAAGTGTCAAACAAGCATTATCAAGACGTTGCTATCTTTGCAGAAAAGATTAACCCTGAATTACCAGCTACCATTACTCAACAGGCACAACAACAATCAGAAATTGACCAACTCAAGGAACAGCTACGACAGCAACAGCAACAAATGGAAGAGATGAG
>CAXUOL010000991.1:0-2558 GCA_964252435.1 uncultured Nostoc sp. | reverse complement strand
TAGGCACTAAAGATTTTTTCTTTTTAGTGCAAGATTATGTGGATGGTGATAATTACTACCAGTTATTAGAACAGCGTGAAGGTCAAGGAAAAACCTTTAGTGAAGAGGAAGTAATCATCCTCTTGCAACAAATTTTACCTGTTTTATCATACATCCACTCACAAGATGTAATTCACCGTGATATCTCTCCCGATAATCTCATCTGGCGGCGTTCTGATAATTTGCCAGTGCTAATTGATTTTGGTGGTGTTAAGCAATTGCCAGCTTCTCAGGGCTTTTGGCGCACCAGATTGGCTGAAAATAACACTTTGCTGGGTAAAAAAGGCTACGCTCCAGAAGAACAGCTACGGCAGGGCAAAGCATTTTTTAGTAGTGATTTATATTCTTTAGCGGTGACAACATTAGTGTTACTCACAGGTGAAGAACCGCAGAAATTATACGACAGCTATCAGGGAATTTGGGGATGGGGAAAGGAAATCCGAGTTAGTCCCCAACTGGAAGCAGTGTTAAAAAAAATGCTGGCTTATAGACCGAGCGATCGCTATCAACGAGCCGAGCAAATCCTCAAAGATTTACCATCACCAACTGCGACTAAATCTTCAGGTAATTATATTACCACCAAGATTAAGACGATGGTAGTTGCTCCGGGAAGACAACGCGCCAGTGCTGTTATAAGTAGATTCCAGAGGCAAACACAAGCAATTGCTAAACCGGCATCTTTCCCTGTTTGGATTCGCCCTTTTGTGATGAGTTTAGGGGGAACGGCTTTAGTTGTCTTAACTGGCGCAGGTGCTTGGGCGGTGGTAAATGCAGTAATTAAGAGTGTAACTTCAATTACTATCCCGTCAATTTCATTACCGCAAATTCCCCAGTTTCCAAATCCCAGTGGTAAACCAGCTGGCGACAAAGGAAAAAATAGCGACCTCCAGAAAATTATCAGTCGTCGTCAAGAGTTAGAAATTACTGAAGGATTTTTTATTCGCACAGTAGATGATTTATTTTATACAAAAAAACCAGAATTAAAAGGACGTAGCCTGACATCTAAACCTGAAGACGCTGGTTTACGAGATGAATGGTCTGATATCGCTGATGATTTATTGGATAAGCTAGAACAGGCTGACCTCAGTACAGCAGCTCGTCGAAAATTAGGGAACTATAGTCAAAAAGATTACGATACATGGAGACGACAAGCACGATCGGGTCAGTTTGGGAACTATACAATCGATCAGTTGACCAAAGACACAAATGAAAAATTTGATCGCTTGTTTCCCAGTCAGCAGCGTAAGAAACTCAATCAACAGACTTTTGGTCAAATTTGGTATGCGATCGCAGCCGATCGAGTCAGTAAAGTACAAAGATAAAGTTAGGAGTGAAGAGTTATAAGTTAGGAGTTATGGGTTATGAATTAGGGCAATTTTCTTTATAGACCACGGTTTCATACACGGAGTAGTGTAGTTCAATCAAGTAGAAAATGCTACTCGCTACTCCTTGTTACTATTAACTCCTAACTCTTAACTCCTAACTTATAACTCCTAACTCCTAACTTTCCAATGAATTCAATCTATTGTTCTAAAGGACATGAAAATTCCCCAGGTAGTCGCTTTTGTCTCCAGTGTGGTGAAAATTTGTTGGATACGCCCATGAGTTATAGTATCCAACCGGGACTGACTTTAGGCGATCGCTATGTGATTGTGCGTCAAATTGGCCAAGGTGGCTTCGGACGCACTTATTTAGCTGAAGATGTCAATCGTTTCCGCGAACTTTGTGTTTTAAAAGAATTTTCCCCCCAAGTTCAAACTGCTTACGTTGTCGAAAAAGCTGAAGAACTCTTTGAGAGAGAAGCGAGTGTTCTTTATAAACTGCAACATCCCCAAATTCCCCGCTTCCGGGAATTGCTGCGGCGAAATTTAGGGGGCAAAGAATATCTATTTTTGGTGCAAGATTATGTAGAAGGGGAAACTTACAATTCTTTATTAAATACCCGCATACAACAGGGTTTGCGCTTTACAGAGGCGGAAATACGCCAATTGTTCCAACAAATTTTGCCAGTGTTGGAATACATTCACTCACTAGGAGTAATTCATCGAGATATTTCCCCAGATAATTTAATGCTTCGGACTGTTGACAAACTACCAGTTTTAATTGATTTTGGCGGTGTCAAACAAGTAGTAGCAACTGTGGCTTCCGAATATTACCAACCCGGTATGGTTGCACCACCGCCAGCACCAACCTTATTAGGTAAAATCGGATTTGCGCCCCCAGAACAAATGCAAACAGGGTTAGTATCTCCCCACAGCGACTTGTATGCAATGGCTGCAACAATGTTGGTTTTACTGACAGGGAAACAACCCCAAGAACTAATTGATACCTATACTCTCAGTTGGCAGTGGCGACGGGAAGTTAGTCTGAGTCAAAATTTGGCACAGGTATTAGATAAAATGCTATCTGCTAGACCAAGCGATCGCTATCAATCAGCCCGTCAAGTACTCCAAGCGCTCAACTCACCCCCAGCCAACTATCCGCCAACTCAATATCCCACTCCACCACAACCCACATCC
>CAXUOL010000990.1:0-2575 GCA_964252435.1 uncultured Nostoc sp. | reverse complement strand
TTATTATCGCTCTATTCCAGAATTCAAGGAATATATTTTAATTGACCAATATCAGCATCATGTGATGCAGTATATAAAAACTGCGGAAAGTCAATGGTCATTTACTGAATTGGAACATGAATCTGCAACTTTATCACTGAAAACGGTTGATTTCCAAATTGAATTGCGCGACCTTTACGAGCAAGTCAATTTTGCAGAAAATAATGAAGATTAAAACAATGGTGTAATTGCGATCGCAGCAAGATATGCAAACTCTGCAAATACTATTCAATCTGGATGCAGGGGAGCAGTTTAGTTAAACTCAACAACAAGCAAAATCCCCGACTTCTTACAGAAGTCGGAGATCGAAACTTTTCGATTTTCACAATAATTGTTCCGGATCAATTCCCCGTTCTTGCAGTCGTGTCAATAAATCTTGATATAGTTGGCGTTGTTCCTGCAATTGTTGGAGAGCTGCTTCTTTGGCTTGACGTTCTTGTGTACGTATTTGGTCAAGCTCAACGGGTGTAAGAAATTTATATCCATCAAGGCGATATATTTCTAGAGTTTGTGGGGTGAGTTCAAAGCGGATTCCCAAACGGGGACTTATCCACCCGTAAATCTGGTTAATTTCTTGCAACCAATCTTCTGAGCGCAAAAAACCTGTTAATTCATTTTGGTCTGGGTCGTAAATGTAATATTCTTCAACTCCATAGCGTTGATAAAACAGGAGTTTCTTTGGCATTTCTTTAATTGTATTACCAGGAGATAATATTTCAAACACTACCTGTGGCGGAATATTCTCTTCTTCAAATTGCTTGTAAGAACCCCTATCTCCCTTGGGTCTACCAAACACTACCAGAGTATCAGGTGCTTGTTTGATGTTAGGATTATCTTTAACTGGATACCAAAATAAATCTCCAGCAATGAATACATTTGATTGCGATGCAAATAAAATTTCTAAATTTTCTTTAATAGTTACTATCCAACGAAATTGCTTGGTATTATCCGCCATTGGTTTTCCATCGCTTTCGAGGTAGATGACCTCAGATGCGGTATTAGGAGTGATTACCATAATGCTACGCCTCCACTCTTCGAGTTTCTCATAGTTTGGGACGGTTCCAAGTGATAGGTTCAGTCGCTACCAAAATTCTTCACTAAATTTGTGTTTCTTCCTCAGTAAAGATAGGAGGCCACAATTCAGTAATGGGCAATTCCCAACTGGGAAAAAGTTCTGGTATCGTTAAAATATCGCCATTTTCTAAAACTATAGGTTCGCCTGTAGAGCGATAAATTGTAACTGTCTCTTCATCAGGATCGATCAGAATCCCAACGATCGCTCCTAGTTCTATAAATTTCAGAATTTTGGCTACTATAAGTTTAATTTTATCGCTCTGAGATTTAATTTCTACTACCAAGTCAGGGACAAGTTCTCCAAAGTAACGAGGACTTTGGAGAAGTCGGGAAGCCCGAACAAAGGAAACATCGGGTGCTTTGAGGTTTGTATCTGGCATGATGAAACCGCCGGCGGAATCAAATACTCTTCCCCAACGACGAGGATTTATCCAGGCAAAGAGAAAAGCAATCAGACGACTACTGATTTCGCTGGATACAATATCTGACGGCCCCATTATTGAAATTTTCCCATTTTCGAGTTCCAGCTGGTAATCTAAACCTGCTTCGGTAAAAGCGGTTTGAACTTGCTCTAAATCTCTGACTGTCATCATTGACATAAAAAGCTCCCTATCCCTTTATGGTTAGAATATTCTGAATTCTGAATTCTGACTCCTGTTTTATTTTCCCAAATAAAATTAGTGATGACACTGAATATCTTTTAGACTCATTTCCAGTACACATCTGTGACAACATCCGTATCTTTAATGTAAAAATAATCCAGTCGGCACAGTATAGGGGTTACATTGCATCGAAATTTGGAACAGCTACAAAAATACTTGGAAGTTTCAGATGAACAGGTGTTAGGAGCCGTAGCAAGCTTGTCAATACTGACTCCTATATTGGATGAGATCGGAAAATGGGAGTTAAACGATATTTATTTAAGTCAAACAAAAAGTAAAATTATAAGAGTTCATTAAAATGAAAATGACCGATACTCCATTTCCTAACCGCCTAGACCGCATTGAGCAAATAATCTTAGGTTTAGCTGAAAGACAAGCTAGTACACAAGGACAACTGGATGAACTTAGCCAAGAGATGAGGGAGCTTACCAGTAACGTTGACCGTGTTCTAGGTCGTAGCGCGATTTTAGATGATGTGCTACTTGAGTTACGCGAGAGCCATGAATTACATCAACGTAATTTTGAAGAACACCAGCGTAATTTTGAAGAACATCAACGCACCACAAACGCAGCACTACAAAGCCTTGAGTCTATCTTATTGCAGTTAATTAGAAACAATTCTTAAACTTTAGAAAATTATAAAAATAAATTAATGAATGACAAGCAATTAGAAGAATTAATTTCAATTAGAAAATTGATAACAATAATGGGGATAGCTATCACCAATTTCATGACAGCGTATGCTTAAGAAAATTTTTTAAGTTTTGGTGGTTTATAAAGAAGGGGAAGGGGGAAAGGGG
>CAXUOL010000989.1:0-2580 GCA_964252435.1 uncultured Nostoc sp. | reverse complement strand
TTCGTAATTTTCGCACCTAGCAATTGCTTCTTGACAAAAACGAACAGACTTTTCCTTGTCATTTGGATGCAGATGATTAACCCAAAAATTTTCCTCGTACCACTCTGCGATCGGATAATTTAGCAAGTCTACGGCTTGCGGCCCTACGTAAATAAATCGCCAAGTTTTCAAGTCCAATTCCCAAGGGATGACTTTGACAGTTTCCAGTAGCTGTCGCAAACGATTTTCACTGGCGATCAGGGCAATTTCTACCTGTTTCTGTTCAAAAATCCTGTGAGTTAACTCCTGATTAATTGCTGTTATTTGTTGGTTTCTTGCATTCATTGCCAGGGCAAAATAGATTGATAATGTCAGCGTGACAACAACTAATAACCTTGCAATCAACTCTAGTTGTGTTAATAACCCCGGATTTTGGATTAAAAGTCTTTGCCAGAGTAGGAATACAGAGATTGAGAAGAAAATCCCTAGCAACAGGGCGAGTAATTTTCGTTGACGGGAAAATATCACATTGAACAAGTCATATCGGTGCTGTTTTACCACTTATTAACTCTCTAGCACTTTCAGGGCTTATTGCACTAACTTTTACTTTTAAATAATCTAAAATATCAGTAGCAAGGGGGCAATTACGGAATTTATTTTTAGTTTATATATCAATATGTTTATGTATTGCTAGAAAAACTTAATCATTTCTGATTATAATTACACTTCCTTTAATACCAATTCTTTATGAAAACGCACAGTAAAAAATCCCACCATCTGCGGCACATCTCCTTGGTAAAGTGAGGTTGGCAGGGGTCAAAACAATGTGCAGCTTCACCGAGAATTAGTATGAGAACTGCAAATTTTCTGTAGTACAGCTTGGCGGAAGTTTGCTTACCTTTAAGAAGTTGCTCAAAGCAATTTGTCTGGTTAATTGAGATGGTAGAAGGTACTAGAAACCAAAAGATCCCCGACTTCTTGAAGGAAGTCGGGAATCTAAGCCTCTTGCTGGAGAGCAAGTTAAATTATGGTGGTTCGCGCAAATTTTAAGTAGACTACGCCTGCGATCGCAAAAAAAGGGTAATAACCAATACAATCCAGATCAGCCCAAAACCCAGATTGTAGAGACGCGATTAATCGCGTCTTGATTAATCGCGTCTTGATTAATCGCGTCTTGATTAATCGCGTCTTGAAAGACCAATAACCCTTAACCCAAGCGTATTGGATGAAAAGCAAGGGTTAATGCCTATGCTTGTACTTTAAATTACAGCTTCTTGGCGTTGACAATCAAAAACAACCATGTAGGAAGCATTTGGTATTTCTTGAGGAAGGTGTCGCATATAGCCATCGGCATCAGAACGGCTGCGGAAGCGAGCCACAATCTCCCGTTGCGTATTAGGAAGTTGACGAGCGATCGCCCAAGAATTGAGGCGTTCTTTATACGCAATAGTTTGATTGTCTGATTGGGAAGTTTTGTTATCCGTATTTTCTGGCATAATTATCTTAACCGTATGAAGTTTAATGAAGGGCGTTAATTAGTTTCTAGGTAGGAATGCACCAACGCTTTTTTTAATGCTACTGCCACCTTGTTATTCGATTATTTATAAGTTGTCAACACTGAGCGCTAGATTTTAGACGAATTAAGTTGGAATTTTCAGGTGGCAATGAATCTCAAAGCCTTAACTTGCAATTGTTTCCAGGACACAACAATGTTCAAGCAGAAAGTTTGGCAATTATTGGGTTTGCATGATTTGTATGCATACACATAAGCAAAGTCCGCATCAGTGGTAAAACAAACATTAATGTCTGAAAACATACTATGAGAAGCTGAAGAGAAAATGAATAATAACGCACGTAGAATTAATCAGCACGTACACACTCTTAATTTTTCTATAGTGTGATTAGTAAAGCTACATTGCGGGTATTTACATTAGATTTCACTGACAATATCCATGCTGATTTTAAAAAATTAGCAGTAAATATCAGGACTTACGCAAAAAGGCAGTGAAAGCCTTGATTTACCGTAGGGGCAATTCATGAATTGCCCCTACATTTCGTACCTGATGCGTAAGTCCTAAATATTACAAAAGATTTTGAATTCCCCGTTCGCGTAGCGTCTCCAAGAGTTGGGGTTGCTCTCCTCCTGAATTCTTTTTCAATTCTACCTATAGCGCTTCTCGTTTGCGTGAGGTACACCCGTAGGGGCACGGCACTGCCGTGCCCCTACACCCGGTGATATAATGTTGTACCGCATCTGAATGGGAACCGCTATATCTCTTCACCACTCCTTATCTAGTAGGGATTCAAATTCAGCTTGTAAGGCGGTTATATCCGCCAACCTTGTGACTAGTAAATTATCCTTACCAGCATCATTTAAACGTACTTTCCAATAACGAATACTATCTGAGTTATTCAACCAAAACTTAATCACGGTATCTACCACTTGATCCAGATTCCAATCCCACTTTGCTGGAACTGATTCTACTGATTCTAAAAATGTATCTAGCGTACACGTATGCATTCCCAAGTATTCCACACCTTGTTGGGGTGGTTTTTGCCCATTTTGATGTTGCTGATTAAAAAACTGCAAAAGTGGAGATA
>CAXUOL010000988.1:1156-2582 GCA_964252435.1 uncultured Nostoc sp. | reverse complement strand
GTGGTGCAAGCGTTACATTTGAAAGAAATCTATGTTGCCCCATCGGCTTTGGGAGTAGTGTTCCAATGAATACTTCCGCTTCTTTTCAGGGTAGCTCGTCTCCCTTTGAATTTTTTAACTTTGATTTTACGATACCTGTATCTGAGAAGGTTCCGAGTCTGGAAGACCAATCTTCAGACTTTCCGCAACCCACACAAGATGCTGACTTACTCAGACAACTATCGTTTATTCCAGGGTTGAAAGAAATTTTGATGCTGCGGCAGGTTCACGCTTTAGAACATGCTACTGTTTGGGTTCTTAGCGAATCAAAAAGCGCCTATTCTGGTTCAGCAGAACCCACTAACGTTCAACTAGATAATGAACTATTAGGCGGTTTATCTACTGAGCAGGGATTCTACCTCTATGGTGAGGTAAATATTAGTGATTTGCGGCGTGCAGTCACACTTGCTCGACATCGCATTACCAGTGGAGAATGGGATTTGGCTGTACATCCCCGTTGTGGCACAAATTTATCAGTAGCAATGCTCTTAACGGCTGGACTAGCTGTCGGTGTGCATCTGTTGCTACCATTTCGACCAATCGAGCAACTTATAGGTTTGGGGTTAGCGGCAACAACAGCCGCAGAACTCGCACCTGATTTAGGTTCTATGGCACAGCGTTACCTAACAACTGCCATTCCTTTTAATCTAGCAATTGAAAATATTACCCGTACACGCGACATTTGGGGGCGTGAGGCACATTTTGTTAAAGTGGGCTGGCAAGAATAAAGAGAGCAAGAAGATATGAGGAGGACAAAATAAAATTTTCTCCCCCATCTCCCCACATTCTCTACTTCCTACTCCCCTAAAAAAATTATGAGAAAACTTTACTTTTTACTCCCTGGTACAGATAGCAAATTTGCCTGTGGTGGTCTTTGGGCTGAGTTAAAAGCACTTAATCTAGCTCAAAATTTCTGTAGTGCTGATGTTGTAACTTACCGTCAACGGGAAAAAGATAAGCTTTATATTGATGATTTGCTAAAAGAGAAAAATTTAAATGATGTAATTTTTGTGATCAGTTGGGGATTTGATATAGCTCAACTCGTGGCTAAACTTAAGCAATACAATGTCGTTTACCATGCACATAGCGCAGGTTATCCATTTAGACTACCTGCAAGTATTCCAATCATGACTGTTAGCCGCTATACAATGGGATATTGGGGAGAAAAATCACCCAATTCTCTGATTTATTATTTGCCCAATCAAATTTCTGATGAGTTTCAAAATTTAGGTTTGGAACGGGATATTGATGTTTTAGTTCAAGCTCGGAAGTCTTCTGAGTATTTAATAAAAGAATTGATTCCAGCGTTGCAAAAACGTTGTAAAGTATTGGTTGTTGATTCATACATAGAGGATTTACCTGGACTATTCAACCGAGCTAAGGTTTA
>CAXUOL010000988.1:0-1056 GCA_964252435.1 uncultured Nostoc sp. | reverse complement strand
TCGGCGGTTATTAGTTACTGGGGGTGCGGGGTTTATTGGGGCGAATTTTGTCCATCATTGGTGTCAGGTTTATCCAGGCGATCGCGTGGTAGTATTAGATGCTCTTACTTATGCGGGGAATCGTCTGAATTTGGCGCTGGTTGAGGGAAGAGAGAATTTTCGGTTTGTGCAGGGGGATATTTGCGATCGCACCATCATAGACGAGCTATTATCAACAGAAAATATAGATACCATCGCCCATTTTGCTGCTGAATCTCATGTCGATCGTTCGATTCTTGGGCCAGCTGCTTTTGTGCAAACTAATGTGGTCGGAACTTTCACGCTGCTAGAAGCTTTTCGGAAACATTGGGAAACAAAAACACAACCATCTAATTATCGTTTTCTACACGTTTCTACTGATGAAGTCTACGGTAGCCTGGGCGCAGATGATGCAGCTTTTTGTGAAACTACACCTTACGCTCCCAATAGTCCCTATTCAGCTTCAAAAGCGGGTAGCGATCATTTAGTGCGGGCTTATTATCATACTTATCAACTTCCAACCATTATCACAAATTGCTCTAATAATTACGGCCCTTATCAGTTTCCCGAAAAGCTAATTCCCCTGATGTGTATCAACACTTTGATAGGGAAACCATTACCTGTTTATGGTGATGGGAAAAATGTACGGGATTGGCTTTATGTGGGCGATCATTGCCGTGCTTTGGATGTAGTAATCAACCACGGTCAATCAGGAGAAACGTACAATATTGGTGGCAATAATGAGGTGGAAAATATTAACCTCATCCAACTTTTGTGTGAAATGATGGATGAATTAGCACCTGATTTACCTATACATCCAGCAAAGCAGTTGATTACTTTTGTTAAGGATAGACAGGGACACGATCGAAGATATGCAATTAATGCAAACAAAATTAAAACTCAGCTTGGTTGGACGCCTTCAGTAACAATTGCTGAGGGTTTACGTTTAACTGTTGAATGGTATCTCAATCATCGTCATTGGTGGGAACCTCTGCTGTCTGCGGAATATCAAGCTTACTATCGCAAAAATTATCTGTA
>CAXUOL010000987.1:0-2583 GCA_964252435.1 uncultured Nostoc sp. | reverse complement strand
GCCTTTGAGAGTACCATAATCTGGATAAGGACAAGCAGAAACCCGCATTTGTACCTTTTGGCCTTGTTTCAACTTATTTTTATCCTGAAGTGCTACTGCTGCTTTAATTTCCAAGGGAGCATCACTAGGGACAATTTGGGCTATCTCCTGTCCAGCAGGCACTGTTTGACCGGAGTTTCGCAGGTTTAATTTAGAAATAATCCCATCTGCTGTGGCAGTAATTCTAGTCTGGCTGAGGTCGATATTTACCTGTTGGAGTTCGCGGGTGTCGCGTTCTAGCTGTTTTTGGATTTCAATTCGTTGCTGAATTAGAGCTTGGCGTTCTTTATCTAAAGTCGCAATGCTGGCTTTCCCAGTAGCTTTTTCTTGGGCAATGCGATTATAAGCGATCGCTACTTGTGCATTACTGGGATTAAGAGCAGTTTGGAGATTTTGCAATTTGGCTTTAGCTGCCTGGAGAGCTTGTGATTGCTGGCGAACAGCTAGTTGTGCTTCCTCAAATTGATCTTGAGACAAAGCTCCGGCTTTAGCTACACTCTCATAACGATTTCGCTTTGACTGAGCTGCTTTCAGACTAGCATCGGCAGCTTTGACATTGGCATCCGCTTCTTGGACATCAGTAGCGGTAGTTATAAGTTTATCTTGATAGTTCCGGCTGCGATCGCTTAATTCAGATTCAGCACCAGCAATAACCCGGTTGATGCGCTCAGTTTCAGCTAAAACCTGGCTATTAATGGCGTTAATCTGGGCATTAATTTGAAACAGTTGTAAACGACTTTGCCCAATGTTACTTTGCAGTTGGCTCTTTTTGGTTTGTAGCTTCGAGTTGTCAATAGTAGCAATGACATCTCCTTTTTTGACAACTTGATTCTCTGCAACAAAAACCCGCGTCACCTGACCTTCCGTCGCAGCTTGAACCAGCCGCAATTCACCAGCAGGGCGGACAAGTGCCTGTCCTTTAACTGTCACTTTATATTTGGTAACAGAGGCGAGGGGAACGCCTAACCCCACAGCACAGACAAGAACTAGTCCGCCCCAAGTAGTCCAACAACCAAGTGGCGGCAGAAACTCGTTGTCTTGAATTGGGGGCAAGTAGTCTGAGTTGGAATGGCTAATCATGTTGTTTTATATACTGATTTTGCTGAATTTCCCATTGGAGTTAGAGGATTTAGGCACTAAACCATTTGTAAATGGGTCAACGCCGTCTAAAAAGTCTAAGTGTTCACCAGCTTGATGGCGCAGAGCCTCTGGAGTGCCTTGAATTTTCAAACGCCCTTCTTCCAGCAGTACAATCCAATCAGCCCGCCCGATGACTTTGGGGCGATGGCTAATCATAATTGTGGTTTTGCCCAGCCGATGAGACAGCAGTCTATCTAGCAGTTTGGCTTCACTTACTGGGTCGAGAGCGCCAGTAGATTCATCTAAAATTAATACTGGTGGATCAGTAACTATAGCTCTTGCGATCGCTAATCTCTGTCTTTGTCCACCCGAAAGATTCGCGCCAAATTCGCCTAAAACAGTTTGATATTTATCGGGCAGTTTACTAATAAACTCATCTGCACCAGCAATTTCGCAAGCTTGCACAATTTGTTCAAAGGTGATTTGAGGATAGCTGAAGCGGAAGTTTTCAATAATTGAGCGACTCCAGAAGTGAGGTTCTTGAGGTACTAGCACCACCTGTTGCCGCAGACATTCCATCGAGAGGTCTTGCTGATTATAGATGCCATAGCGGATATTGCCAGATTGGAGGAAATATAAACCAGCAAGCAGTTTGGCGAGGGTACTTTTACCACAGCCGGATTTACCAATCAGACCAATAACTTGACCGCCAGGGATAATCAGCGAAAAATCTTGCAGCAAGTCAACTCTACCTGCGTGATGGAAATTAAGGTTGGTGCAAGTAATATCTATATTGCCCTTAAGTTCTGCCCAAGGCTTTTTCTCGTCTTTGTCGTCTTCTGGGGTAGCATCAATCACCTCCGTCAGGCGTTGGATGACAATTTGGGCAGTGATAAACTCATCAACTAAGCCAATGAGTGAACTCAAAAAGCCAAGAAAGTTGCCACTCATACCAGTAAATGCTAGCAGTTGACCGATGCTTAAAGTGCGATTAATCACCAAGTATGAGCCTAACCACAGTAAGGCAATATTAGTGCAAGTAGAAAAAATATTGGTGATTGTGCCGCTGTAAAGCCCCAATTTCATCGTACTCCAATCCAAGTTAGCGAGGCGACCATAATTCGCCTGATACTCTTGCCAAGCTTGGGGAGTGGCTTGAGTAGTTTTTAGCACCTGGACACCGCGAAAAGTTTCAACGAGAAAGCCTTGGTTTTCTGTACCCAACACGATCGCGCTACGGGTTTTCTGCCGTAAAGCAGGGAGAAAAAGCAGGTTGACGAGGGTGACAATAATAAAGGCAGCCAAGGAAGCCAAAGTTAATGCCCAACTGTAAAAGAGCATAAAGCCCAAGGAAACCAAGGCGATAAAAAATTGGCTGGGTAAACCGAGGACAATTTGGGAAACTAAGGTATTGATGGCATGAACATCGGCAATGCGGCTAACGACTTCTCCACTGCGCCGTCC
>CAXUOL010000986.1:0-2590 GCA_964252435.1 uncultured Nostoc sp. | reverse complement strand
GTTAGGAGTTTGGAGTTAGGAGTTTGGAGTTAGGAGTTTGGAGTTTGGAGTTAGGAGTTTGGAGTTTGGAGTTTAGAGTTAGGAGTTTGGAGTTATATAGACCTAACTCAAACCCCAACCCTTGTAGCGTTGGGGAGTAAGATTCAAAGCCTTTCTCGTCTTAGGAGAGAGGTTTGGAGAGAGGTCAAAATATATTTCATACAAACGATTTTCCCTATATTTTAAAACTTCTAACTTAAAACCTTAAATAATACATCAGTTGAGCGATCGCCTCACCAGTTAACTCTAACCGCCGTTGGAAATCAGCCAGGTTACGGTATGGCCCGGCTGATTGCCGATTTTGCACCACTGCTTGCGCTAGAGACAAATCTATAAATGGAATTTGTGCTAATTTTTCAATGGTTGCTGTGTTCGGGTTGAGTAAATGGATAGGATTTTCTAAAGATTCGTGGTCATAGTAAATAAAATTCAGCAGAGGCTTTAATGGCTCTAGGCGCGGCGCTGGCATACCCAAAGCCGCAGCAATATCTTCAATACAGTAAAATTTAACACCCGAATGTGAAAGATCCACAAGCGATCGCGCTTGGTGAATTGACAAACCTGGCAGACGTAACCAATCATCTACAGTGGCTTGATTAGCATCAATGCGGATACCTAATTGAGCCGCTATCTGAATTTCTTCCCCAGATTGTAGGCGATAGTAGGGATCGTTGAGGAGCTTGGCGCGGAGTTTTTGCAGTCTGGAATTTAAAGGTAGCCAGTTATTCATGATTGTCGCTTACCTTAAGAAATCTGGTCTAGCAATTGGCGACGCTTTTGTTCAAATTCATACTCTGAAATCAGTCCATCCTGGCGCAGAGCATCTAATTCCCGCATTGCGTCAGCGATCGCTCCTACCTGATTAATCGCCTTTTGTGAGTTCCTTGCTGCTGACTTGCCTAGATTAAAATTACGATCGAAAGCTTCTTCATCTTGGGCTAAATACCAAACTCCCTCAATTGCACTAGCTACCTTGGGGATAGGTGTCCAAGAAAGCAACACATACAAAACACCCCACAGCGGCTGTCCCAGGTAGAATTTATGTAATCCTGAAATTGTCAGCGTGCCAGAAAAAGCTAAAACAGCAGCAACACTTCGACTTTTGCGCTTAGTCAACATATTTCTAATAAATATACGAATACCACAGTTCCAACAATAAGACAGCCAAAAGGCACAGAAACAATTCAAAACTCAATCATTCAAAATTCCATAAGTTCGCGTAGTGTCTCGTAGAGAAGAAAAGTAATTTAGTAAACATCCTGGCTATATTGCCAAATTTATAATGACTAGTCACCATATAAATTCATTTTAGTCAACTACCCTGTCTTGCCCTTCGGACTTTCAGACTTTTGGGTGGTAAGTCCCACAATTTAATATTTGAAGAAATTTGAGTAAGTTTCACATATAGCCGTAGCCACTAATGTTAGGACAATGTTGATTGCTAAAAGCCTTGATTTAACTGGGTTTCTACTCAGCACGGGCTAAACGCCCCGCTATCCATGTACAGTACTCAGCACTTTGCTATAACTGTGTATTCAGCTTTGATGCTAATTTTAAGTTTTTAACGGATCTAGATTACTACGATGTCACACACCTTCCTACCGCCAGAATGGTTTAAACAGCTTTGCGATCCTTACGCTGTGCTAGGAATTTCTGTGAGTGCTGACGATCGCCAGATTTTTAAACGCTATCACACTTTAGCGAAACTGCTACATCCCGATCGCTATGCTAAAAGCTGCAATCCAGACCAAGAATTAGCAACGGCAATACTGAGCTATTTAATCAATCCAGCTTACGAACAACTCAAACATCGACACAAGCGTTTGATTGCTATAGCCATGCTGCGATCAAACGTAAGAGTATTACAGCAGCAAGCTTTGTGTGGGCAAAGTGCCATAGCTCAGGAAATTATAGAAATGTCTGCACCCCAAGCAGAATTGTTTTATGAAGAAGCGATCGCTTCCTATGCAGAAGCTCAATACAAATCACTCCATCAGTTTTATCAAGTTACACAACAAATTATTATACTGAATTTAGTTTATTTACAGTTGCATAAACCTGACCTGTTTATACTGGAAAAAGCTGTTCGCATCATCCCTGAAGTAGAAGTCAAGCCAGTTGAATTGACATTAAATGAAAAAACTAATGTCAAATCAGTTTTGACAAACTACGCTCAACGTCACTACCAGCGTGCGATTGAGTATGTCAGGCTAGCCAATTGGTCCCTAGCCGTGCAAGAACTGCGGGATGCCATCAAGTTAGAGCCAAATAACAGCGACTATTATGCCTTATTAGGTTTAGTACATCTAAAACAGAAATTTCTTGGGATGGCCAGGGTTTACATCGGTCAAGCATTAAAACTTAACCCACAAAATTCACTAGCTCTGAAATACGCTAATAGACTAAAAATTGAACCCGGTGAAAACACCAATCCTAAATCAATGGCTAAAGCTCTGACTATTGCGGCTTTATTAAGTCGATTTAACAAGGGGAAACGTTCTCAAGTCAAGTGTTGAAATTTCGGTAACAAACCGTACTAAAACCGAAGCTT
>CAXUOL010000985.1:0-2592 GCA_964252435.1 uncultured Nostoc sp. | reverse complement strand
TTAGGATTATTGGGTGCAGATTCACTTGTTTTAGAAGCGTTATCACAAGCAGCAACACCAAACACTAAAAGGCAACTAATTACGAAGGGGGTTAGCTTTTTCATTGGTTTAATTCTGAATCAGAAAGTGAAATCTATTGATATTTACGGCAAAAGTGAGGAGCAAGTTTTTTAAGTCAGGAGCAAAGTTTTCAAATTATTGCTCCTGCAATTTTGTCTAATTAGTGTGAGTTAAAACTACTTTAGGTTAAAGTATTTCATCACGACGATCGACAATAACTACAGAAGGATCGTTTCTATTAAGCTCTGTTGAGTAATTGGGGCGAATGGGATCAACTACTGCTGCGTCATTATGCGTTACTCGGTCGGAACCTGGGCGATATTCACTAATTTCAGTAGCATCATAGATTGCAAATTCTTCAATACCTCGATGTTTAAGAATCGCTTCAGCTTGGTGAATTTCAGCTTCCGTACCATCGAGAATTATTAAGTAGTCGCCTCTATGAAAGCGATCGCTATATACTCGCGCTCTGTCTTCGGGAATTCCCAAGCCAACGAGTGCGCCGACAATACTCCCCGCTGCTGCACCGATCGCACCACCAGTTAATGTTGTCGCTAAAGCTGTTGCAACTGCACCACCTGCAATCACGGGCCCAATTCCCGGAATTGCTAGAGTTCCAAGTCCAACTAATAAGCCAGTCAAGCCGCCTAGAACACCACCTGTAGCAGCTCCTGCTTTTGCACCATCGTCAGCTTTATTACCAGTACCAACATTTCTGTTTACATCTACACCACCGATCCCATGACCGTCTGTGTCTTTGGCAATGATCGAGACTTGATTCAACGAAAAACCTGCATCTCGCAATTCTGTAATTGCTACTTCAGCATCTCGACGATGAGAAAATACCCCGATCGCACGTTTCGCAACACCACTATAACCCGCAGTCGAAGTTGGAGTCACATAACCAGTGGTTGCATTTGTTGCATCTGGGTGGTCGTAAATGCCAAACTCTTCCACACCCTGCTGATTTAAAATTGCTTCTGCTCTAAGTATTTCTGAATCTGTACCATCGAGAATGACTAAATAGTGTCCTCGTCTAACACGTTCGTCGTAAACTCTAGCTCGTTCTTCAGGAATTCCTAAACCAATTAATGCACCAAGCAAACTACCAGCTACTGCACCAATACCAGCGCCAGCAAGAGTTGTTGCTAGGGTAGTTGCTGCGGCTCCAGCTAACATAATTGGCCCGATTCCAGGAATTGCTAAAGTGCCAAGACCGACTAATAAGCCAGCCAATCCGCCTAAAGCACCGCCTGTAGCAGCTCCAACTTTAGCACCTTCGTCAGATTGATCGCCAACGCGATCGCTCACATCCGCACCAGCAATATCGTCTCTGTCTCCATCTTGGGTAATGACAGAAACTCTATTCATGTCAAAGCCAACTTTTTTTAATTCATGTAGAGCATGTTCAACATCTCGACGATGAGAAAATACACCTACAGCACGTTTATGTACGCCTACTACCATTATTCTTTCTCCTCAGCAAAAATCAATTATTTACTAATTCATAGCTCGTAATAACCCTTATTAATACATGTTTCTATTTATTTTTCATCAATCGCTTGGGAGAATTTTTATCTCTATCATTAGACAGAGGTAGCTTTATCTAAAGTTAGTAACTAAATCTCAACTAGAAAATATATTTTGTTTTCTAAAGTTTATATAAAAATTATTCCAATTTTTCCATAAAAATTGATACTAACAAACATTATTCTCTACGGTTTGCTAATATAACTCACCTGCTTGCAACTTGCTATATCGTTAAATACAGTTTTATAAGATTTACTTTATAAATTTTCTTTGAAAAAATTTTAAATAAAGCATAAATAATACATTACTTTCTTTGAGAAGAGACAAGAGAAATGTGTATTTTTTTAAATACGACTTTTGGCAAATTAACCTATTACCTAAGAAAGTGCCAGCTTACATAAATGATAATTAAGCTGATAAATAAGCCATTTTATAAATGGGTATTTAATTGAGTAGAAGTGAGAAAATCCTATGTTTCAAAGTGTTTTAACTATTTTGGGATGGAATTGCCTACCTCTTGGATTAGCGCCGATAACTTTAGCTCAGGAAGTACTAACTCCAGAAGAAGCGTCAGTTGTTTTTTCTGGCCCTAAATTGTTGGTGGCACTGCTAGCTGGGATTTTGATGGCATTTGCCTTTCAATTGTTATTGACAAACTTTTCAGTTGCTGTCGGAATTTCATCTTGGGAAATTGATTCAGATTCTGATGATCAGTCTGAAAGTTTGGGCAAGACAATTCGTAAAGTTCAAGCTAAAGTTGGTGCTTGGGCGTTAATAACCGTTAGCATTGCATTATTTATTGCTTGTTTTTTGGCAGTAAAACTGAGCCTAATCGAAAGTGCATTTTTAGGAGCAATTATTGGTGTAGTCATTTGGTCTACCTATTTTTCACTAGTAATTTGGTTGGGTTCATCAGCGGTAGGTTCTTTAATTGGTTCTATATCTAATACTGTCACTTCTGGTTTTCAAACTTTGATGGGTACGGCAACTGCTGGCATCGGT
>CAXUOL010000984.1:0-2600 GCA_964252435.1 uncultured Nostoc sp. | reverse complement strand
ACCAACTCAAACAACAAAATCAGGAATTGAGAAGCCGTTTAGAAAACTTGGAGGCCAAATCTAAATAGCACTACATGATAATTAAAAGTCGGTAATTGGTAATTGTGGCAAAGCTACTACCAATTACCAAGGTTTTAGTTGATGCTGTAATTTTATTGTGGACACATAAAATATTTTATTTTCCACTTAAATCACAGGTATAAATAAACATAGTAACAAGATCCCCGACTTAATGTTAGAAGTCGGGGATCTTTATGTTGTAAGCGGTTACTGAGTTTCAATTTGCATATATAGGTACATATTTATATTTATATAAATTAAAGTTAAGAAAAGATAAAATCATCTAAAAGTTGGATAAGTAGTTGTAGTTTTATAAAGTATAATTAAGAAAAAGATAAATAAATCTAGGCAGTAACAGATGCTAAAATCGCGTCGAACACTATCCCCAAAGGGTAGAGTTCTAGTTGTTTTAGATAAAAGACTACCGCTATCCTGAACTTGCAACTAACTTGTGGGTTAGGAGAAAAACAATCATTGTAAATTTTTCAGTTGAAGAGGCAAAAAAAGGCGTGGGTCAGTATCAACCTGCTCAACTAAAACTCTATAATCCAGATGCGATCGCTCGCTACTACAGTTACCGTCCTTGGCTAGCTTGGGGGCGAGTGCTGAGAATTATCTCCTCCTTTGCAGGATTTATATTCAGTCTGAAGTGGGACGAGTGGCAAGATCGAGTTGAGCAGAACAAGGGTAAACGAGCTATCCAGTTGCGAGAGATGCTCACTCGCCTCGGCCCGACTTTTATTAAAGTTGGTCAAGCCCTCTCCACCAGGCCTGACCTGATACGCAAAGATTTCTTAGAAGAACTGATCAAGTTACAAGACCAGTTACCACCTTTCGATAATGCGATCGCTTACCAGATTATTGAAACAGAACTAGGTCGTCCAATTCACGAAAGTTTTAGCGAACTGTCACCTCACCCAGTCGCTGCTGCTAGCTTGGGTCAAGTTTACCGGGGTCGTTTGGTTAGCGGTGAAGAAGTCGCAGTAAAAGTGCAACGCCCCAACTTACACCCGGTGATTACACGCGACCTATATCTGATGCGTTGGGCAGCAGGTTGGCTAGCTCCTTGGTTGCCTTTAAATCTCGGTCACGACCTAACTTTAATTGTGGACGAGTTTGGCACAAAGTTATTTGAAGAAATTGACTATATTAATGAAGGCCGCAACGCCGAGAAATTTGCTAGTAACTTCCACAATGACCCACAAGTAAAAGTTCCAGGTATTTACTGGCGTTATACCAATACTCACGTTTTAACCCTGGAATGGATTGACGGCTTCAAGCTGACGGATACTCAACACATCCGCGAAGCAGGTTTAGACCCAGAAGCGATCATCCAAATTGGCGTGACATCAGGATTGCAACAGCTTTTAGAATATGGCTTTTTCCATGCTGACCCTCATCCTGGCAATTTATTTGCTGTACCCGATGGTCGTATGGCTTATATCGACTTCGGCATGATGGATCAGTTGGAAGAAAGCACCAAAGAAACACTAGTAGATGCGCTAGTGCATTTGGTGAATAAAGACTATACCGACTTAGCCGAAGACTTTGTAAAATTAGGGTTTCTGACTCCAGATACGAATATTTGCCCGATAGTGCCAGCGCTAGAAGCGGTGCTAGGAAACGCTATTGGTAAAAATGTCAAGGATTTTAACTTCAAAACTATTACTGATGAATTTTCGGAACTGATGTACGAATATCCTTTCCGAGTGCCGGCAAAGTTTGCTTTGATTATTCGTTCTCTAGTTACTCAAGAAGGTATTGCCCTTAGCCTTAACCCCGATTTCAAAATTGTGGAAGTGGGTTATCCCTATATAGCGCGGCGGTTGCTGACAGGGGAATCGCCGGAATTAAGACGACGATTATTGAATGTGTTATTCAAAGATGGTAAATTTCAGTGGCAGCGGTTAGAGAATTTGATTGCGATCGCTCGTAGTGATAATAACTTTGATGTATTGCCCACAGCTCAGATGGGGTTCCAATACTTAATGTCGGAAGAAGGCAAGTTTCTGAGGCGACAGTTGGTGCTTGCTCTCACCGAAGATGACCGCCTGCATACCGAAGATGTTCAACGTCTGTGGAACCTAGTTAAAGATGACTTAAAACCGGATCGTTTATTAAATGTAGCGATCGGGATTTTAACAGAGTTATCCAGAGAAGGGGCAGCCGCTATCCTGCCAAAAGCGACATTACTTGGGTCTTTTGCTGAGAACCAGTCACCAAATAAAAAGTAAAAAATCTTTAATAGAAATTAGGAGTTTTGATGTATTATTTTCCTGAGCAACCGCCTTACTTTCTCTTACTTGTTGGCTTTTTGACAGCATTAACATCTGGTTTGGCATTATCTGGCACTTTGAAAGTAATTGTACAGAACTGGCCAAGCGAACGAGCAGAAAATACTCAGCCACGTTCCTCGCTGAAACAATTACTTGTACCATTTATCGGCATAACAGGTGGTACTTGTCTATTTATGTCTTCAGGATTAGAGATATTTGGTTTTCCCTCATCTTTAGCTTTAGGAGTAGGTCTACCAATTAGTA
>CAXUOL010000983.1:0-2603 GCA_964252435.1 uncultured Nostoc sp. | reverse complement strand
ATATTACGCCTGTGGTAATCTCTAACAAATCAGAATACGCACTTCTAGCCCTGTTAGAGTTGGCAACCTGCTACCCTAACGGTGAAGCCCTACAAATTCGAGAGATAGCGGCATTGCAAGACATCCCGAACCGCTATTTAGAACAACTCCTAGCAACATTAAGACGTGGAGGTTTAATTAAGAGTATACGCGGAGCCAAAGGTGGCTATGTTCTGGCACGAGATCCCGGAAAGATTACAGTGTTGGATGCTTTTAGCTGCATGGAAGGGTCAGATATTGTTGTCTCTCCCTGTGAGCCGACTCCCAACACGGTAGAAGGTGAGCTAATTCAGGAAGTTTGGCAAGAAGCACGTCAGGCTGCTAACTCCGTTTTGGAAAAATATACACTCCAAGACCTTTGTGAACGAAGATCGATCCGAGAACAGAAGGAACTAATGTATTACATTTAGGAAGGTTGCCGATCTTAGGGGAGCATTAGTGAACTACTCCTAGTAGCATAAAGCTGAACTAGGAGCTTCTGTAATCACAGGGGAGTGCCCAAACTTAGACTTTCGCCCAAGTTTAGGACTTACCTCTCCTCCTACAGCAGAGACGGCCGAACCTTCCGCCTTTATCATTCTGATACCCTCTGCTCTAATGTTTATCGCAGCGTTTCCATCACGATCATGATGAGTTTTACAGTGGGGACAAGTCCATTCACGGACATCCAATGGCATCTCACCAATCTGATAGAAACATTTTTGACAGAGTTTGGAACTGGGGAACCATCTATCAATCTCAACTAACTTTGCACCTTTGCGTTCTAGCTTGTAATCTAAAAAGTTAGTGAATGTTCCCCATCCCACATCAGATATTGATTTCGCCAATTTGTGATTACGAATCATGCCTAATACATGAAGATTCTCTACTATGACAGCTTGGCTATCGCTGGCCAACTTATAACTAAGTTTATGTAGGAAATCCTGCCGCGAATTACTAACTCGCTCGTACACTTTGGCAACAACTTTTCTATATCTATTTCTCGAATTACTTCCTTTTTGCTTACGTGCTAATTTCTTCTGTTTACGTTTAAGGTTTTTCTCGTGTTTGGCAAGATGTTTAGGATTGTCATATTTTGAAACCTTTTCACCGTCAGTGACGACAGCAAAGTGTTTTAGTCCTAGGTCAATGCCATAAATTTTACCTTCTGAAATAATTGGATTTTCACCCTCTATCTCGGTCAGAATAGATGCAAGATACTTACCAGAAGGCGTTTGGCTCACAGTGACAGTTTTGATTTTCCCCTCAATCGCTCTGTGTATTTTGGCTTTGACTATCCCAATATTGCCAGGGAGTTTGACACTGCCATCTACAATTTTGACATTTTGAGGGTACTGGACAGACTGTTTACTGTGCCTAGATTTGAACTTAGGAAATCCAGCACGTTTCTCAAAAAAGTTTTTGTATGCTGTCGTTAGATTCAGTGTTATCGCCTGTAAAACTTGGCTATAACAATCAGCCAACCAAATAGTATCGTCTGCTTTTTTGAGTACAGGAAGAAATGCGTTAAGTGCGATACGGCTAAGTCCTTTGCCCGTTTCCTTATAACTCTCAATAGATTTATTCAGAGCATAATTCCACCACCATCTAGCACACCCAAAAGTTTGAGCTAATTGAGTTTGCTGTTCTTGTGACGGATATAAACGGACTTGTACAACCTTGTGCAACACTTAACATCACCTCCTTGACACGAATACTCTACCACAAATATATATTATGATAAAGTACTTGAACAAAATAATTGGGGATTTGTCATACACTTGTACTGAGCGTAGTCGAAGTATCTGATATTTGTTTTTGCTATCGCTTTAAATCAATATCAGATGTAATCCTCATCCCCCGCTCCCTATCCCCACCCTACCTTCGGCTGAGGGTGGGGACTTCCGCGACACGTTAAATTTAAAGATTGATTAATTTAAGTTAAACGAGCGTACTTGCCTCAAGATAGAAGATATTTCTCTCAAAAGAGTTATATCTTGGTAAAAAAGCCTATCTATGAGGTTGACAATGGAGGCAAAAAGTGAAACCCTCAACCGACACGCACCACTAATCACTGCTGGAATTTTTCTTGGTGTGGGTCTTGGAGGCTTTATAGATGGAATTTTACTGCATCAAATCCTCCAGTGGCATCACATGCTCAGTAACATTCGACCTCTGACAAACAGGGCGAATATAGATTTGAACATAGTGTGGGATGGGTTCTTTCATACCTTAGATTGGGTATTCACCGCGACTGGACTTGTGTTACTATGGCGTGCTGGAAGACGTGATGATGTTCCTTGGTCATCACAAACCTTTATTGGATCGATACTGATTGGTAGTGGGTTGTTCGATTTGGTTGAAGGTTTAATTGACCACCAAATTCTCGGTGTCCATCATGTGAAACCAGGCCCAAATGAGTTAGCTTGGGATTTAGGATTTCTGGCATTGGGTGCGCTACTTGTTGTCATCGGCTGGCTAATGATAAAAAAGTCAAGAGTCATTAGTCATTAGTCATTAGTCATTGGGCATTGGGCATCGGGCATAAGAGGCAGAGGAGCAAAGGAGCGGAGGGGCGGAGGGGA
>CAXUOL010000982.1:0-2607 GCA_964252435.1 uncultured Nostoc sp. | reverse complement strand
GGTAAAACCTTGGTTAATCAGCTATTTCAGACTTGTGTGTACACCGTAGTTGGTAAGGGGAGGGGTGTTAGGGACTTTTGCAAGAGGTCTATTATAAAAAGCTGCTTGAGTGTGTCTAGTCCAAAAGGAGATAATCAAGATATTGGAGATTACTTGCACATTTGTAACGTGCGGCGATCGCTAGCAGCGATCGAATTTAACCGATAAAAGTCTTGCAAAGCCAAGGAGTAAGCATAAGAATTTGATTCATCTTCAGCAACCTGGGGCAGTCTATTGCTTGTAGCTACCTGATTCGATTGTTCAGAACTGGCTTCATTTGACGAAGTATTAACCGTCATCGCCAACTCTCCTGATGGGTTGATTGTCCCTTGAAAACAATTTAACTCTGATTGGGGCATATACAATGCACCCTTTACCTTGTTCTGCTGCTTTTGAAATATGATATAACCTTGACCAAGCTGGTTGGGTTTTGGGGATTGACCATAGAGGTAAATCCCATCTTTTACAGGAAAATTTGTTTTTGGTAAAACTCTTGCGCTTTTTGTAGTTCCCCGTTCGCCTGGAACCAACGCTGTGATTATAGGTACTGTGTTTCCGCCTCCAGAAGCCGCATTAAGTTGACTTCTTTGCTCTCGAACTTTTCTAAGCTGCGACAAAAGAGAGTTTTCGGAGGTTTTGTGAATCTGAGCCGATGATAATCGAGAATCTGTAAATGATATTACTTGAGTCTGCTTGGCTATAAAGCCCAAACCGAGAAGTAAGCCTAAGCCCGCGAGGGGAATTCCCCACTTCCGGGGAGATAATAACTGATGAAGGTTGTTAAGCACCCTACTTCTCCTGTTAAAAAACTAACTAAGTTCTCTAAAACTTACTTAAATCATCACCAAGTCTTAATTGTCAAAGACTTTATCCACGACTTATATTACTATTGTCCAAAAAAGAAAACTGTCAAAAACAAAAGTTTTTATGGAATTTGGTTCTACAATCTTAGATTACCATCAGTTAGAGTGTTTATAACAGAAGGCAGGGGGCAGGAGTCATGGTTGAAGATTCACGACAAATTATATCAATGGACTCGTGTGGCAGCAGGACGTGAACTAAGGCCGCGTACCCATAAGTACTGCCATTGTTGTCATCATGATTGGCCGGAATCTCGCTAAACAGGGTTCATAGATAGCATTAGTTGATGGAATCGACATTTGGATCGCGGTAAGCGATCGCAGCTACAGCCTGTTGATGTTTTACCATCTCATCAAAGGATATATTTAATGATTTTCTAAAACCTCCTGCTCCCCTGCTCCTTTAACTCTCCCTCTTCTCTTGCCGTTCTTTGAGTTTAAGCATAATTTGGGCGTGCATCTCGCGGGTAATTGGGTAAAAATACGTTAAAATTAAGCCAAAAATCAAACAAACTGTCGGTATGGGGCCAACAGCAACGCGAATAGCAAACAGTGCCGATTCCGGTTGCATCGGTAGTGGTTTTCCGGCTACAGATTCTTTAAAACCGGCTACTTGCAAAGCATTTCCTACCAAAAATAGCCCCAAAGCCAAACCAAATTTTTGTAGCAAAACCATGAAGCCATAAAAAATGCCTTCTCTGCGTTGTCCAGTTTGGAGTTCATCTAATTCAATCACATCTGGAATCATCGACCAGGGAATCAGATAAGCTGTGGATACACCAATACCAGCCATGACAGCCATCACATACATCAAAACTATTTGACCAGGTCGTAAGAAAAATAGTCCGGCAGCTGCTATGATCCACAGACTCATTCCCAGAAAATAAACAACTTTTTTGCCAATTTTTTTACTTAGCCCCCCCCAGACAAATAGCATCAATAGGGCAGTTCCTTGGACTGCAATCAGCACTGGGGGCACATCTGATTCTTTTAGACCCATATAATTGACTACAAAATAGGGAATAATGCTGGCTGTAATCTGCACACCTAGCCAAGAACAAAGATATATACCAATGACAAATAAAAAAGGTCGGTTGCTGAAGACAATTTTTAACTGTTCAAAGAAGGGCAGAGATGCAGGTTCCTCGGTTTGGCTGCGTTTAGCCTCAAAAGCTAAGATGCGATCGCGGACTCCAAAAACGCACCAATATAATCCTAAAATCGAAATTACAGTACAAACTGCTGCTAAAACCAGATATCGTTGTTGGCGATCGGCAATCAGTGAAAAAACAATTTGCGTTAAAATCAACGAAAGAATACTGCCACCAATGGAAAATGTAAAACGGTAGCTGTTAAGACTAGTGCGTTCGTCGTAATCTTGAGTTAGTTCTGGAGTCATCGCCGTATAAGGCAAATTCACAACCGTGTAAAACGCCTGAGATACCACCCCAATTGCTACGTAATACCAGAACAGCGGCCAAATATTATCACTCTGATTTGCACTAAATTGCGGTACAATCCACTGCAAGAAGAAGAAAACTCCAAAAGGGATTGCTCCATAAAACATCCAGGGAAGACGACGGCCCCAGCGACGAGATTTCGTTTTATCAGTCAGGAACCCGACAAGCGGATCATTTACGCCATCCCAGATTTTGCCAATCATCAAAATAGTGCCAGCTAAACCCGCAGGGATACCAGCGACACTGGT
>CAXUOL010000981.1:0-2622 GCA_964252435.1 uncultured Nostoc sp. | reverse complement strand
TTTATAAAGATTAAGAAGTATAATATATATCTTGGTACTACCAATCTAAGTCTAGCAGTTAACAGCCTTGAGACTTGACTTACAGAAATTATTTAGCTGACTGTGCAAGGATTTGATTCACAAGATAACCAAAATTATCAATTTCTGGATTAGCGACAAGTTAAGTTAGGCAGTTGATTGAAGTAATAAAATAGACAACAACTATCAGAAGACAGATACTTTCACTGAAGTATCTATGTTATAATGTATATAATTTATTTATTTTAGAGTAAGTCAGCCTAATCCAACAGATCACAGTGCGTGATGTTGGAGCGGAGGAACCAAATCGTGGGGCGTATCTTAGAGAAAGTGAGGAGTTGAGAGTGAGGAGTAAGAAGTTAGTTTACTAAATACTTACACTCATAACTCATAACTTTCTACAGAAGGGCATCTCTCAGCCCTAGCCCGTCAGCTAACTTCGTAGGCATTGAGAGGAGACTGAAGAGACGGGATTTTTATAATCTTCCGATCTCATCGGTGTCCAAGGCTGGTACTGCTCAGGTTTTTTGTACCTGCACTTAAATCTGTTGAGGTCGTAAATGATATTTCAACTAAATTTAGCAGCGATCGCGGCGATCGCTGGACAAGCGACTTGGAAAAAGGCAAAACCTATTATCCTTAGAGATGTCTTCATTTTACCGATATTGGGCTTCTTGGGAATAATTGTGTTGTGGTGGATTATTGCACTTGCCAATCATGAATTGATGCCCACCCCACCAGAAGCGCTAATTGCGAATCTAGACTACATCTTAAATCCCTTCTATCAGCGCGGCCCAGGCAACTTAGGAATTGGTTGGTTATTGATAGCAAGTCTGCGTCGGGTATTACTAGGCTTTTTCTTAGGTGCGGTAGTAGCGATTCCTCTAGGGTTTGTAATTGGCATGTCCAGACCGGCAATGCTAGCGCTTAATCCGATCATTCAAATTTTTAAACCAGTATCACCTTTAGCTTGGCTACCCATCGCTTTAGCAATTTTCAACTTAGCAGATCCTTCCGCCATTTTTGTCATCTTTATTACTTCCTTATGGCCGACAATTATTAATACCGCTTTAGGAGTTTCTAGCGTTTCCCAAGATTATTTAGATGTGGCACGAGTTTTGGAAATGCCGCGTTGGCGACGGATTACAAAAATAATTTGGCCTGCAAGCTTGCCGTATATTTTTACAGGTTTACGAATTAGTTTAGGGATAGC
This sequence comes from uncultured Nostoc sp., assembly GCA_964252435.1. Classification (GTDB taxonomy): domain Bacteria; phylum Cyanobacteriota; class Cyanobacteriia; order Cyanobacteriales; family Nostocaceae; genus Nostoc. The sequence goes on along the minus strand of CAXUOL010000981.1, from coordinate 1,391 downwards.
TTGGCTAGTAATTGTCGCTGTGGAAATGCTCACAGGCGGTATTGGTATCGGCTTTTTTGTCTGGGATGAATGGAGTCGCTTAAATCTAAGTTCAGTCTTTTTAGCTGTGTTCGTAATTGGCTTAACTGGGTTAATTCTTGATTACGCCGTGGGCAAAATTCAAGAATTAGTCACCCATCGCCCGAAAACTTCCAACTAACAAAACTCGGCTGCGATCAAAACAGCAAGATGTAACGAGACTCTGCATTTGAAGCGTGAGTAATTAATCACCAATGGAGCTACAAGAATGGGTGATATTAACTGGACTCGACGAGATATTATTAAGGGAATAGGAGCAACAACGGCGGGAATGGCGCTGTCCTCTTGTGGCATTTCAGGAGATAGATCCGCCAAAGGACTAACCGAAGAAGCCTTAGCTGTACAGCCAGTAGTTAGATCCCAAGACCTAGAAAAACCCGATCTCACCATTGGTTACGTTCCCGTTAATGATTGTGCGCCATTTGCGATCGCTTGGAAAAAAGGTTTCTTCCGCAAATATGGTTTGAACGTCACACTCAACCGCGAAGCTAGTTGGGCCACCTCCCGCGATGGTTTGATATTTGGTCGTCTGGATGCTTCGCCTGTAGTCTCCGGTGCAGTCACCAACGCCAGAATTGGTGCTGAAGGCGCACGCCACGCCCCCTTGTGTGCAGCCATGACCATCCATCGCCACGGTAACGCCATGACGATGAACAAAGCCATGTGGGATTTTGGGCTGCGTCCGTGGTACGAGTATCAAGAAAAATATGGCGATGGCGCTTTAGAAGCCTTTGGGCGCGATTTTCGAGGCTACTTTGACAACCAACCGCCAGAAGGCAAAGTTTGGGCGGTAGTTCTGAGTTCCGCCATTTACGAATACTTTGTCCGTTATATATCCGCCGCTGCTGGTGTCGATCCCCTTAAAGAGTTTCGCGTCATCATTGTTCCACCTCCCCAAATGGTAACAAACGTGCGGATTGGTGCGATGCAAGCCTATATGGTTGCAGAACCCTGGAACACAAGGGCAATAACAGGTAACGAAAACATCGGCTTTACCTTCGCCCAAGGCAAAGAAGTCTGGTTGGGACACCCAGATCGTTTGTTGGGGGTGATGGAATCTTTCATTGACAAATATCCTAAAACCTATCGTTCCCTCGTCAAAGCGATGATTGAAGCTTGCCAGTATTGCAGCAAAGTAGAAAACCGCCAAGAAGTAGCCGAACTGATTACAGAACGTTCTTTTACAGGTGCTAGACCTAAAAAGAAAAATGCTCCAATTGCGAAATTTACAAGTCCCGGAATTCTCGGCAACTATAATTATGGCGGCTTTGACGGCAAAGACCGCACCATCAAAGCTGCTGACACCACGATTT
>CAXUOL010000980.1:0-2623 GCA_964252435.1 uncultured Nostoc sp. | reverse complement strand
GCAAACAACTCCATCGCCTTTTTTTGCGACCAAGTTCCTTGAAATTTTGGAGCTAATTGCTTGATAACACAGCGTTCATTGAGTTTATCTACGTCTTCTGATAGATAGGTTCTGCCAAATCCCCCCTCATCTGAAAGGACTCGGATGACACGGAAGCGATTTCTTAAAAGTGACACCAGCGGGGTGCTACAACTTTGGCAAAACTTCTTTCCATTGGGATTCAGGGGATTTGAGCAATCGGGATTTAAGCAGCAGATCATGATCTGACAGGCGCGACTGCATGACAACTTCGGCTAAGTTTGCCCCGAACTTTCCCTTAAGACAATTGACTCTCGCTTACTGGTGGTAGATAAACCCTGTTCTGGGGATTGGGGAATTACTTATATAGTTAGCTTTTGTAAATAGTAGTCAGTCTTCCTCATCTGTGGAAAACTACGAGAGCCATAAGATTAATTATTCTATCGATTATATAATAATCTGAATATAAATATTTTTTTGAACTGTTAAACCTAGTAATTTTGCTTGTATCTTGGCAAGCAATAACTGACTAAGTATTGAAGATAAACCCTGATTAATTAATCATCACTGACTATCAAATATAGTTAAAATGCTTACTAAATTTGTTTTGGCTATTTAAAATTGCCCATAATTAATTATTCATTTGATACTTTAGCTAAAAAAGGCTGCAACTTACAGCAGATTTCAAATTGGTGACCGAATAATTACTAATTCGTAATTCGTAATTCGTAATTAATGGTACAATCCCACTTCGGCTACGCTCAGTGCATCGCTTTAATTTATTGATGGAGATAAAAAACATAATTCCTTTTTTTCAAGCCCCCGACAAAAGCCCGTGGTGTAACAATTACGAATTACGAATTATCAATTACGAATTATTTTGACGTACATCAGCTAAGTCTGTTACCCAGGTATAAAGCGTGTTTTACTCCTGTTAGCGTAGCAAAGCGTAGCCCATTCTGAATTCTGCTGTATGTGCTATCTTGTTTCCTTGAATCTTGCTCTCCATTTCCGAATAGCACTAGCAGTTCTGACTACAGGTGGCATGTATACATCATAATTTTCCTGTTGTGTAATTTCGTGTTGTGTAATTTTATGTTGTGTAATTTCGTGTTGTGTAATACTTTTATTATTTAATTTTTGGGTAGTTAGACAGTTAGCCAAAGTTGGCAAATAACTTTCATTACTTAAAGCTTTCATCACTTCATCGGCAGTCTTAAACCGATCCTCTAAGGTAATTTTCACCATTTTTTCTAAAATTTGGGCGAAACTGTTGCTGATATTTACCTGTTTTTGCCAAAATATTTCACCAGTTTTTGGGTCGTAGTCCAATTCTAAAGGACTTTTAGCAGTCAACATATAAATACAAGTTACACCCAGCGCATAAATATCACTGGCATAAACTGGACGTAGAGAAAACTGTTCTGGTGGTGCAAAACCCTTAGTCCCGATAAAGTTGGTATTTGCCACTGGATTGATTGAGTTTTCACAAGCGTTAACTAATTGCTCTTTCACCGCACCAAAATCAATCAGCACTATCCGCCCATCATATTCACACCGCAATAAATTCTGGGGCTTAATATCCCGATGAATCACATGATGTTTATGAAGATACTGTAATACAGGTAATAATTCCTGTAAGAACTGCTTAACTGAGGCTTCACTTTTGGGACCAGTTTGCCGCACTTCTCGCGCCAAAGTCAAACCCGGCACATATTCTTGAATTAAAAAGAACTCCCCATTCGCCTGAAAGTAGTCTAATAGCATGGGAATTTGCGAATGACTACCGAGTTGTCCCAAAGTTCTTGCTTCTTTTTCAAAGCGCATACATGCCTTTTGCCAACTTTGGGGAGTAGTCACTTTTGGACAAAGTTGTTTAATGACACACAGTGGATTCCCAGGTAATACGGTATTTTTGGCTAAAAATGTCACACCAAAACCACCTCTACCCAAAATTTGCAGTATTTCATAGCGATCGCGAAATAGCCGTTTGGAACCACACTTCTGACTCAACTGAGTTTGTTGTGAAATGCTCTCTTGAGAATTCGTTGTTTTTTGAGAAAAACGATTCACATTCATTAGTATAAAATATCTACTCTTAAAGGAATGTCTCTAATTCTATGACAATTCTTTATTGACAACAGTAAGATTACTGAATCTTTGCCAAATCCTCATTACTCTTTAAAAAGTAAAAATAAATTTTTGTAGAACTAGCCCTTTCACGGATGTGTGACGAGCTAATTTGTAGTTTAGTAGAGGTGAAAGTCTGTTGCGTAGGTACTTATACCAATTTTGTATGAAGATGCACATAATAAAACCCCTCTAGTGTAGCAAAAGGGGGACGGCGTAGCCGGGGGGTAAAAATATGTAGTTTCACGCTTAGTACATTTATAGAGATGCAGGAACTTGCATCCTGACGATGGGATGTTTTTTAACTATAAGTACCTAAGCTGGTGGAGTTTGTGAAGAGAAAATATCTGTGAGATTCTCCTCAACCAGCAAATCTGGTGTTTGCATAATAAATGGAAGTTCGGCTCCCACAAGACCTCTTTGGATGCGTTCTAAAGTCTCACTAAAAACGATAAACAGAGGATATATAGTATTA
>CAXUOL010000979.1:0-2624 GCA_964252435.1 uncultured Nostoc sp. | reverse complement strand
AGGCAGGAATGCAGGTAGTGGCAACCTTACCCAGTGCGACTTTAACTTATTGGGAAGTAGACTGGCGAAAACCTAGTATGATTTTACTGGGAAATGAAGGTGCTGGATTATCGGCAGATTTAGCAGCGATCGCAGATCAACAAGTCAGAATTCCTTTGAGTCCTGGGGTGGAATCTTTGAATGTGGCGATCGCAGCCGCTTTAATGTTGTACGAAGCTCAACGGCAACTGATTTGTCAGGAATAAATTTTAACTTTTTACCCCAATTGGGTTTTTGTTATTTCTTCAAGATATTGTTCAATATCAGCAACTGCGTCCTCAAGAGCCGCTAAATCAATATCTATTAAGTCTCGATCGAGTTCGACTTCAGTAAAATTACTAGTATGCAGTTGGGGGATATCTTCTTCCTCAGTCGAACTTTCTTGCAAGATATCCTCCAACTGTTCGAGGGATTCTTCAAACACTCGATCGGCAGCGCGTCGCTGTTCTGGCTGATTTTGCTCCATAATATTAACTTGAAAATCCTGATTTACTGACTTAATTTTGATTCTAGTTCCTACAGATTTAAATTTTGCACTTATAACATCATAGTTGTGTACTGTATCAACTTTAGCAGTGGTTATCAAGAATATCGATAGCTGTCTCCAATTAACAATAGGTTACTCCTGCCTCCTGAACGCGATCGCTACGGGTACAGGTCTAATACTTAATTTGATAGACTATCCTAAATTTGAAATTATAAAAACTGGTAGCTCAGGGCTGATAACTAATTATGAGTGAAGCCTTATTCTGTATCGAAAATCTGCGAGTTGCCTATCCTGGGCGAAGTGGAGAAGAAGCAAGCTGGGCGGTTGATGATGTATCTTTCACTTTGAAACCAGGTGAAAGAATGGGATTGGTGGGAGAGTCAGGTTGCGGTAAATCAACTCTCGGACGGGCAGTAATGCGTTTACTACCAGCCTCTAGCCGTATTGAAGGACGCGTGACATTTCAAGGACAGTCAGTGTTTGACTTGACACCTAACCACCTGCGGAAATTTCGGGGAGAAGCGATCGCCTTAATTTTTCAAGATCCCATGACACGCCTCGATCCGCTGATGACAATTGGTAAGCATTGCATCGAAACCCTTCAGGCGCACTCACCACAATTATCAACGCGGGAAGCTAAAGAAAAAGCACTTACTACGTTGGCAAAGGTGAATATTCCCGCTAGTCGCTGGAATCAGTATCCCCATGAGTTTAGCGGTGGAATGCGACAACGAGTAGCGATCGCTTTAGCTTTACTCCTCAACCCCAAGTTTATTGTTGCTGACGAACCCACCACCAGTTTAGATGTCACCGTCTCCGCGCAGATATTGCAAGAATTAACTCGCCTGTGCGGTGAAGAAAACATGGGATTGTTGTTGATATCTCATGATTTAGCAATGGTGGCTGAATATTGCGATCGCATTGGCGTGATGTACAACGGTAAGATGGTCGAAATGGGTTCTACAGAAACCGTATTTAGACAACCTCAACATGAATACACGCGATCGCTCTTAAAAGCAGCATTACATATTCAAGCAGTAACTGATAGTGGAGAATTGATAATTGCCAATGACGAAGAAAAGCAATTACCGATTATTAATCAGCAATCTCCAATTTTGAGTGTTACAGAACTTAAGCAACACTATACTATAGAACCTAATTTTATCGAACGACTGCTTAACACACAAGCGCAGACAATTAAAGCAGTAGATGGGATCGACTTGGATATTTATTCAGGAGAAATTCTTGGCTTAGTCGGGGAATCAGGTTGTGGCAAAAGTACACTATCACGAACAATTTTGCAACTAATTCGTCCCACTAGTGGCAAAGTTGAGTTTTTCGGACAGGATTTAACTAAACTATCGCGTCAAGAAATTCGTTCTTCGCGGCGACAAATACAAATGGTCTTTCAAGATCCTCATGCTTGTCTCAATCCAGCGATGACAGTGGGACAAAGTATTGCAGATCCTTTATTTATTCACAATCTAGCTAATCCTACCAAAGCAAAAGAACAGGTTTTGTGGATGCTAAATAAAGTTGGATTAACACCGCCAGAAGTGTATTATGAGCGTTATCCGTCGGATTTGTCTGGTGGACAACAACAACGAGTAGCGATCGCTCGTGCTTTGATTACTCACCCTAAACTCTTAATCTGCGATGAACCAGTGAGTATGTTAGACGCCAGCGTTCAGTCGCAAGTGCTAGATTTGATGTTGCAATTAAAGAAAGAGTTTGAGTTAACTTATCTATTCATCACTCACGATCTTTGGTTAGCTAGATTTTTGTGCGATCGTATTGCCGTAATGAATGGCGGTAAGATTGTCGAACTTGGTCTTACAAAAAAGATTTTTGCCAATCCTCAGCACCCCTATACCAAAACCTTACTAGCTGCTGCTCCCTTACTAGCACGCGCTTAACTAAAGGACTTCCAGTTAAAAAACACTCCATCGTAAGGGCGCAATGCTTTGCGCCCTTACAAATCTACAAATAATTTGGGATAATTTATTTTTTACAAGTCTCTAAATAAAATTAGAAGTTAGAGGTTTTAAACTCCTAACTCCTAACTCCTAACTCCTAACTCCTAACTCCTAACTCCTAA
>CAXUOL010000978.1:0-2626 GCA_964252435.1 uncultured Nostoc sp. | reverse complement strand
TGGAGTTGATATTAAGTAGCAAATTCCGACACCAACCCAGTTACAATCTGTAAAGAAACTGAAAAGGAACGACGGAATGCGTGTTGCAATCGTAGGTGCGGGACTGGCTGGGCTAGCAACCGCAGTAGATTTAGCTGATGCTGGTTGTGAAATAGAGATTTTTGAGTCTCGTCCGTTTGTCGGTGGTAAAGTTGGCAGTTGGGTTGATGGAGATGGCAACCATCTAGAAATGGGGTTGCATGTATTTTTCGGGTGCTACTACGAACTATTTGAGTTGATGAAGAAAGTGGGGGTGTTAGAAAACTTACGCCTCAAGGAACATACCCACACTTTTATTAATAAAGGGGGGCGCACTGGTGCTTTAGATTTTCGCTTTCTTACAGGTGCGCCTTTGAATGGCTTAAAGGCATTTTTCACTACTTCCCAACTATCGTTGCAGGATAAATTGCAAAATGCGATCGCTTTGGGTACTAGTCCGATAGTTCGCGGATTGGTAGACTTTAATGGGGCGATGAAAACTATCCGCAATTTAGATAAAGTTAGCTTTGCCGATTGGTTTCGCAGTCATGGTGGAAGTAATGGCAGCATCAAGCGGATGTGGAATCCCATTGCCTACGCATTGGGATTTATTGATTGCGAAAATATGTCTGCCCGTTGTATGTTAACCATATTCCAGCTATTTGCAGTTAGAACAGAAGCTTCAGTTTTGCGAATGCTGGAAGGTTCTCCATCTGAATATTTACACAAGCCGATTCTGGAATATCTGGAAGCTAGAGGCACCAAAGTTTACACGCGCCGACAAGTTCGGGAAATTCAGTTTGCTGAGTCAGCTGAACAAACCCGTGTGACTGGTATAGTAGTTGCCCAAGGTGATGCAGTAGAAACGATCGCTGCTGATGCTTATGTTTTTGCCTGTGATGTTCCAGGAATTCAACGCATCTTACCCCACGAATGGCGTAAGTGGTCAGAATTTGACAATATTTACAAACTGGATGCAGTGCCAGTGGCTACAGTGCAGTTACGCTTTGATGGTTGGGTAACAGAACTGAACGATGGAGAACAACGTAAACAGCTAAATCATGCGGCTGGAATCGATAATTTACTTTACACAGCCGATGCTGACTTTTCTTGTTTTGCCGATTTAGCGTTGACTAGCCCTGCTGATTATTATCGCCCAGGACAGGGATCTTTGTTACAGCTAGTGCTGACACCGGGAGATCCGTTTATTGCCCAAAGTAATGAAGCGATCGCACAGCATGTTCTCAAGCAAGTCCATGAACTGTTTCCCTCGTCGCGGGAGTTAAAGATGACTTGGTACAGTGTGGTAAAACTTGCTCAGTCTCTCTACCGAGAAGCGCCAGGAATGGATGCGTACCGTCCCAACCAAAAAACACCAGTAGATAATTTCTTCCTGGCAGGCAGTTATACTCAGCAAGATTACATCGACAGCATGGAAGGTGCTACTATTTCTGGACGACGTGCGGCAAAAGTGATTTTAGAGAGTTTGAAGAAATAACGAACCGCAAAGGGCGCAAAGAGCGCAAAGGAAGAAGTAGAAATGCCAGACTGGTTAGAGCATACTGTGCAAGTAGAAGTAGAGGCTCCCATAGATTTAGTATGGAGCCTCTGGTCTGATTTAGAGCAAATGCCCCGGTGGATGAAGTGGATTGATTCGGTGAAAATTCCGCCAGATAATCCAGATATATCTCTTTGGAAATTAAAAACTGGCAGTCTAGAATTTAATTGGCAATCCCGAATTCTCAAGGTTATTCCTAACCAAATTATCCAATGGGAATCGGTTGATGGTTTGCCAAATCAGGGAGCGATTCGCTTTTACGATCGCCACAATAGTAGCATTGTAAAAATGACTATTTCCTATGCTATCCCCGGCATTCTTGGCAAAATTATGGATAACTTGTTTTTGGGGCGGGTGGTTGAATCGACAATTCAAGCTGATTTAGAAAGGTTTAAAGAATACGCGCTGAATGTTAAAGCTAATTGATATAGATAGCAAAACCAGGCAGTAGGAAACAAGGTGTAAAAGTTTCTTGCTGTCTGATGGAAAAATATGGATTTTTTAATCGCGTGTCTTTATTACGAAGTAGAAGTTAGAGAGTGCTTTATCTTTTCTATAGCTTGATTCAATCCTTTTGTGTGAATCCAACCTACATAACCACCAAAAAGCATTTTGTTGTTGCTGTCAGCTAAAAAAATATGCTTTACGTTAGCTGGATTAATAAAAATTTTAATTACAGTACCATCTTTAAGAGTAAAAATAGGTGTTGCTCTCCTGAAATCTCTGCTGTGGGCTTGAGTCATACCTGGGACATTGACTAATATTTCAACAGCTTTTTGAGCGATTTGAGAAATACTGCTAGCTATTTCTGCTTCAGTATTCCATTCTTCCAGCCAATCTATTCCTTTTTGACTTAAGCGAAAACCTTCTTCAAAAAATCCTAAAGGCACTTTCATTACCTCATTTAAATATGTATTTACAGTAAGCTTCTTATTCACTAAAATATACAGTTTTTTTAAATACAAAATAACCGTAATAATACATAAAAATACTATTATAGGGCTAGTATTTGATTTCTGAAAAATCTCCGTACATCTGAAGAGACAGAAA
>CAXUOL010000977.1:0-2628 GCA_964252435.1 uncultured Nostoc sp. | reverse complement strand
TGGCGTAAGCCGATCCAAAAGAAGCACCTAAAAACATTGCTGGTGCAAACAAACCACCGATGAAACCACTACCTGCACTAATTGCAGTCATCAATAATTTCACCACCAACAACACCACCAACAAGTAGAGTGGAAACTCCACATCTTGAAGCATTGCTTCTACAGTTTCATAACCAACACCCAGAATTTGCGGAAATTGCAAAGCAACAGCACCAATGATCGTACCGCCAATAATTGGATGAATCGGCTGAGGAATTCGTCCCAAAAAATCAAAACCTGGAACCTTCCCAGCAAAGCAGGCTTTTGCTAAACGAATTGATTGAGTATAAGCCAGAGAAACTAGGCTGGCCCCCAAACCCAAACCAAGATAAAGAGGTAATTCCAAGGGACTGCGAACTTGGTAAACAGGTAAATCAAAAGCAGGTTGGGCCCCCAAACCAATTTGGGCAATTAATGCTGCTACCACCGCCGCTAACAGCACCACACTGACAGCAGAAGTAGCGAAAGATGTCGCTCCCATCACCACTTCTAAAGCAAAAAATACTCCAGCAATGGGAGCATTAAATCCTGCCGCAAGTCCAGCCGCCGCGCCAGCACCCAACAGCAAACGTTGTCGTTCTTGAGATACATTGAGGATCTCAGAGAACAACATCCCAAAATTTGCGCCAATTTCGACACTCGGCCCCTCTGGCCCCAAAGAAGCACCACTCCCCAAAGAAACAGATGCAGCCAGCATTTTTGTCACTGGTCTTAGTGGTCGCCTAATCTCTGTTCCCTGAGAGGCGGCGATGAGAGATGAAAGTCCAGGGCCAAAGTCTTGAGTACGCCAGCGCATCAAGCCAACAATTAATCCGCCAAGGGTGGGAACGCAAGCTAAAGTCCAAGCACCCCAGGCACCAATTTGACTCATTAAATTTTCCAGCATCAGCTGGTGAACCAACTGGATTAAATAGTGAAAGGTGACTACACCCATACCAGTACCACCGCCAATGAGCATGGCTAAAAACAGGACAACTGTTTCTGGGGATGGTTGAAAACGATTAATTAGGTGAGCTAAACGAGCGGAAGGTGTAGGAAAGGCAGGTTGTTCCGTTACCTTCCTCAGTTGAGTGGGAGGCAAGAGAGTCATTGAGAGGCGGGGTAAATGTAAGAAAAAATTTAAATTTTTATCTGTTACTTATCATTGTGAGCCATTATTTAGCAACCGGACAAGTAGACTTTATTTGCTTAACTTCCAAAGCTTTAGCTAAAAATGTCATTGTGCAAAATTTGTGTGGGGAGAATGGTTAAATGAGAGAGAATTATTATTTAAGGGTCAGCGATGCCTAAGTTGGGCGTAGCTGCTGCTAGTGGGGTGCGAGCTACGCCCAACACTATTTTTTCTAGAGACAACAAAGTTTTTGCGGCTGGGTGGACGCACCCGTAAACATTAACCATGAGTCATCCTTGTTTAAATCTAGCTATACTCGTGTTGCGACTATTGAGCCATCCTTGGTAGTAATAGAATGTATGTATGATTGATGCCTGATGTCAGATCGTACATTGATCCCAATTCAATATAGCTATTGTTATAGAGCGAGTAAGTGGACTAGGCGGATGAGGTAAATGAATATACACACTTTTGATAATCATTATGTTACTTGCCCAATTTGCCAAAGAAATGCTACGCCCAAACCAATTAAAACACGCATGGGCTTGTTTTGCTGTCCCTATTGCCAGGAAAGGCTAGTAGTTTGCCAAAGTGGTCATTATGTCCGCGATCCGTTTACTTGGAGACAATTGATGATGTCTTCATCGCTACGTCGTCAAAGCCGACCTTTAGCGAGGATTCTCAGAGATTTTGTCCTACTCAAGCGTCCGATGGTAGCCTTGGCTGTAGGAAGTGCGATTTTCTTTAGTGCGATCGCTTTGACCCAAGAAAAGACAAGTTACGATCGCCAGATACTTCCCACAACAGAGAAAGTTAATGACCCAGGAAACAAATCTCAGTAAATCGATTACTTTGGTATAAATCAAATTCTACTTTGATTTTTGTAATATTATAACTAAATACTTCGATAAAACCGTGTCTTATTACCCGAAATAGGACACGGTTTTATATTATATCCGCTGAAAGAGCGATCGCTGATTAGATAAGTACTTTAGTACCCAAGGTAAGTATTTTCAGCACTAAAGTGCTAACTACAAACTATTGTTTATTTATGCTTATCTAATTATCATAAGCTGTTACATATTTAAGTTGTATATTTAGTCGTGTTCGCGCAGCGTCTCCTTCAGGAGAGGGTTGTCATTTGTCATTAGTTTTACACTTTTGGGAAGAACGCGATCGCTATAACGATTATAATTACCTTTTTGGCGACGATCTGATTTTTTCCTGAACGTTTATTTTGTGGCAGTGAAAATTCCTATAAAAATGTCAAATAATTCAAAATGTATCAATTATTAACTTTTATAAGATGAAAATGCTATCTCAGATAAATTACTTAATTTGTTGTAGTTTTAAAAGTGATTTTGTTTTAGGTAAAAAAACCATGTTCAACAAAATTTTAGCAACCAGTGTCGCAACAGTTGGATTTGGCCTTAAGTAGGTAGTAGAAAATGCAGGGGAGTAGGGGAGCAGGGGAGCAG
>CAXUOL010000976.1:0-2637 GCA_964252435.1 uncultured Nostoc sp. | reverse complement strand
GTGGCTGTACTTGCCCTGTAGCGGCTAGGGTTCCTACCACAAATAAGGGGCATAAAATAGTACCAAAACTTGTTAATTTTACTAAATTTTTCATAACTTAAATCTTTTCAAATTTCAGGTATCTAAATATAGCGCTTCTCGAATGGAAGCAACACACTTTGACCTCACTTCTATTCATCTCTCCTAAAAAGAGAGAGGCTTTGAATCTTATTCCCCAATGCTATAAGGGTTGGGGGTTTGGTCTGTATTGTACTCAACTCAGAAGTCGCTATAACAACATTGACTTTCATAAATTTGTAAAAGTGCCATCTTATTTGAAACAATCGTGTTGTCAGCTACAGTTATATTCCAGGAAAGCGAGCAACAATATTGATAAATAACTAGAAATGCAGCCCTACCTGTAAAAGATGCTGCCTTTTCATGAAACCCCGAATTATTGTTTGTGGCTTAGGACGTACCGGATATAAAACCTTTCGTCTGCTGAGACACCAGGGAGCCTTCGTTGTTGGCATTCATCACCAATCTATCCCTGGCGAAACGGCAGGAGATGTGATTGTTGGAGATTTACAAGCAGCTTCTACCCTAACAGCAGCAGGAATTCAACAGGCGCATACTTTAGTCATCGCTGGATCTAAAGATGCTCTGAATTTGTCTATTATGATGCAAGCGCGGGTGCTGAATCCCCAGATTCGGATTATCAACCGTTTTTATAATACAAACTTAGGAGAGCGCCTAGATCAAAGTTTGCCAGACCACTTGAGTATGAGTGTTGTCGGATTAGCAGCACCCGTATTCACCTTTGCAGCGCTGGGAAACCGAGCGATCGGACAAATCAAATTATTTGAGCAAACTTGGCCAATTCACGAAGAATACATCGATCAAAACCACTTCTGGAAGGGTCGAAAGCTGAGTGAATTGTGGTCAGACCGATCGCGGATGCTAATTTATTACTTGCCAGTCAAAGGCGAGATGGATTTGGTATCAGCTGTCATATCTGGCCAAGAGATCCAAGTAGGCGATCGCATAATTATTGGTACACAACCCCGCATCCGTTCTCCCCGAAGATCGTTGATTAGAAAACTGCTGAAAGTTATGACTAATCTTAGGCAGTTTCAGGAACACGGGCGATCGGTAGTCATGGGTGCTATTGCACTATTGACAGTTATTGCGATCGCTACATTCACCTATATGTCGGCTGAGTTGAGTTTGTCTCCTGTCGATGCTCTATATTTTTCTGTCGGCATGATTACTGGAGCGGGTGGAAATGACAAAGTAGTAGAAAATGCTCCGAACAGTATTAAGTTATTTACCGTTGTGATGATGCTGGTTGGAGCAGTGGTGATTGGTATTTGGTATGCCATGCTCACCGATTTTGTCTTAGGAAGCCGCTTTAAGCAATTTTGGGATGCGGCCCGAATTCCCCAGCGATATCACTACATTGTCTGTGGCTTGAGTGGTATTGGCGTGAGAATTGTCCAGCAACTCCATGCTAACGGATATGAAGTTGTAGTAGTTGAACCCGACTCCAACAACAAATATGTTAACACCGCCCGCGAACTTGGTATTCCTGTCATTCAGGGCGATGCCAGCTTCCGCACAATACTCAAAGCCAGCAATATAGACTCTGCCGCCGCAGTGATTACTGTTACTAGCAATGATGCTACCAATCTGGAAATTGCCCTCAAAGCCAAAGGTTTGACACCCAGTATTCCGGTGATTGTTCATTATGCCGATCCTGATTTTGCTGGCATAGCGCAACAGTTATTTGGCTTCGAGGCCGTACTGAGTCCGGCTGAACTGGCAGCCCCAGCTTTTGCCGCTGCTGCACTAGGGGGACGCATCCTCGGCAATGGCATCACAGCAGATAGTCTTTGGGTAGCTTTTGCGACTGTAATTACAACTTCACACGTCTTTTGCGGTCAGTGGGTGAAAAATGTAGCAATGTCTACTGACTGTGTGCCTTTGTACGTAGAAAAAAATCATCAAACCCTTCATGGATGGGATTTACTAGAAACTAACCTCAGTGAAGGCGATGTTTTATATATGACAATGCCAGCGACACGGCTATATCAATTATGGCGGGGCGAGCAAGTTTGCGAATCACACGCTTAAATAATTCGTAATTCGTAGTTAATACTTTCCACTCCCCACCCTCATTTATCAAAAAAGTAAAGGTTCAAAACCCCGTCTCTTGTAGGCGAAAAAGTCCTTGTTAAAGGTAGGTAAAAACCCCACCCCTAGTGTCGGGTTTAATTCAATTACGAATTACGAACTTGTACTGAGCGTAGCCGAAGTATTACGAATTACGAATTATTTGTTAACTACTCGTTGTTGATATTCTTGCTCAGTAATCATATCGAGAGTATTCTCTAGGCGATCGACAAATACAATACCGTCGAGATGATCGTACTCATGTTGAAAAATCCGAGCGATAAAATCGGTTAATTCTTGCTTTTGTAAATTGCCTTGAGAGTCAGTGTATTCGACTTCAATAGCTTGATAGCGAGGAACTAACCCCCTAATTCCTGGAACACTTAAACAACCTTCCCAATCTTTGACAACTTCAGTTGAATGAGCAATGATTTTGGGATTAATCATAGCAGTAGGTTCCATTTCCGGGGCGTTGGGATACCTGGC
>CAXUOL010000975.1:0-2639 GCA_964252435.1 uncultured Nostoc sp. | reverse complement strand
TTTTTCGATTGGGTGTCAATTTATTCGCTTTTTATACTGCTTTTCTAGTACATTTACCAACAACCCTATTTAAAAAACCCGCCTCCCCCAAAAGTAGTAAATAATCTCATAAAACCTTCTGCGTTCTTACTCTACGGGAAGGCGTTCGCGTAGCGTCTCGTAGAGAAGCGCCTATGCGCTTCCCTCTGCGTTTAAAACTCCCCCCTTACCTCCCGCAACAGCGATATTGCTTGCTTATACAACAACAAATTTACCTCATGAACCTCAATTCTTTTTCCAATCCCTTTTAATAGCGTCAAAGTCAACTCTCCCCCTAAATGTTCGCGGAATTCAGTCAAACCCCGAAACAAACAATTAATATCTTCCAATTGTGATAACTTCTCAGTTAGTTCTGGCACATACAACGTGAAACCCAACGCTGATAAAGTATTTAATATCTGTTGCCACTCCGAATAATCCAGCAATCCTGCTAAATAAGAATAAGTGCAATCCAAAGCAATACCGATCGCAACTGCTTCGCCATGACGCAAGCGATAATTTGTTAAATGCTCTAGTTTATGAGCTGCCCAATGTCCAAAATCCAGGGGACGAGACGAACCCATTTCAAAAGGATCGCCGCCATTGGCAATATGTTCTAAATGCAACTGGGCGCAACGATAGATAACCTGTTGCATAGTGTCCATATCTCGCCGCCTCAAAGCTGCGGTGTGAGAGTGGATAAAATCAAAAAAGCTAGCATCCTTAATCAGCGCCACTTTGACTGCTTCTGCAATCCCAGAACGCCAATCGCGATCGTCTAGAGTTGTCAAGAACGCAGAGTCATTTATAACTGCATAAGGTGGCGCAAATGTGCCAAGAAAGTTCTTTTTACCAAAAGCATTGATGCCGTTTTTGACACCAACCCCAGAATCATTTTGCGCTAACACCGTCGTCGGCACTCGAATTAGGCGGATTCCCCGATGAGCAGTTGCGGCTGCATATCCTACCAAATCTAACACCGCCCCGCCCCCGATCGCTAATATATAAGAGTGGCGACATAATCCGGCGGCTTCAATCTGTTGCTGGATTTGCTCTACTAAAGTGCGATCATTTTTGGCAGCTTCTCCTCCCGAAATTATCATTGGTTCGGCTGCGATCGCTAGTACCTCTGCATAAAACTTGGTATACGCAACTAATTGCTTCACCAATTTAGGTTGATACTTTAATATTCCTGCGTCTACCACTGCAACTAATTTCTTTGGCTTTGTCTCCTCATCCGCACCAATCACTTGGGCTAAAGTGGGATTTTTTAACTCAAATAAATTTTGGGTGAAGTAAACTTCGTAGTTAAAAGTAACCGAAACACGTTGATGAATTAATCTACTTTTTTGCTTAATGTCAACTATCATAAGTTTGCTTTTAAATACTAATATTTGTATGCATCTGTGGTTGAAAATCTCGTTGGATAGCCATCGGATTTAAAGGCTGTATAAAAGTGTTGATTTTATCTTCAAAAAAACTTTGAGCCTTTTCAAATTCTTGAATTAATGCGTCTCTGTCTTTCATAGCTACTAGTTTTGCCAAACGGCTGTAAGTATCAGCTAAAAAGCTAATTGCATCACACCTTTCTTCTGTAGCTAGCATAATATCCACACATAAGTGAGGGTTTTGGGAAAACAAACGTTTAACAATGTCAATTTCTTGACGGTAGTTAGGAGTTGACATTGTTAAACTCTGCTCTATATCGATTCTTGCTTTTGCTAAAAAAACACCAA
The DNA here is from genome assembly GCA_964252435.1 of uncultured Nostoc sp. Taxonomy (GTDB): domain Bacteria; phylum Cyanobacteriota; class Cyanobacteriia; order Cyanobacteriales; family Nostocaceae; genus Nostoc. Next base: position 885 of record CAXUOL010000975.1, on the reverse strand, counting down.
GACTAAATCTACAGAAATGTTGCGTTGCTTGAACAATCACCATCATTTGATCGTGTTCTTCAGGCGTACAAGCAACTAACTCAGCTCCTTGGATTTTAAAAAAGTCTAAAAACCATTTAAATGAATCATCGTTTCGACCTGGACACACCACCACTTTTTGTCCAAAAAACGATTTTACATTTGGCCCAAACATTGGATGTAAACCCATGACTGGGCCGGAATGGTATTCGAGCATCGCCTGAGTTGGCTGTGTTTTAATACTTGTAATGTCACACAAAGGGGTAGTTGGGGCAAGGTATTTCGCTGCACGCTTGATAACATCAACTGTATGTTCAATAGGAACGCTGACTAATACTAATTCTGCCTGACTTAATAGTTGCTCTGCATATTCCCAATCATCATGTTCCAGAACGCTAACATTATTACCTACAAGCGAAAGCTGCTCTTTAAATAATCTTCCCATCCTGCCGCATCCACCGATGATCGTAATTTGTCGAGGAGTGAGATGATTTGTTGTATATTTAGAAATCAGAGTAGCATGACAACTATTTAGCACACCTGCCCAAACAGATTCAGGAATACCAGCTTCAGCAAGTAGGGGAGCGACATCAGCCAGTTGTTCATCTAAAGAAGGTTGTTCTGATGCTGCTAATAATGATATGCGATCGCTCAATAAGGCAATCAAGCTTTGGTCAGTTTTTTTAAGCCGATCTGAATAAGAGGATTTCAAAGGCATTTTTCTTCCAATTTTCAAATATCAACAAGTGATTCCTGAGAACTCAATTCAGGTAAGATATCCAAAGTTGTTACTTTTTTGGCAATCATATTAGAAAATAACTCTTCATACCGATCTAGCGTTTGCTCAAAGGAATAGTTTTCTACCGC
>CAXUOL010000974.1:0-2649 GCA_964252435.1 uncultured Nostoc sp. | reverse complement strand
TAAAAACGGACGCGCCAGAAAAAAGCTAGAAACTGATTTAGCATCTACCGGCTCTCCCTCCAGAATAGCTTTTTCTAATTCTTCAGGAGTCATAAACACAGTTTCGATATCCTCGTCTTCATCTTGTGGTAGTGGTGTCTCCAGCTTTTCTAAATCTCGCGCCAGAAAAGCATAGATAATTTCATCAGAATAGCCAGGAGCTAGGAAAAATTCGCCTAACTTGTCCCATTTTTGGGCACTGTAGCCAGTTTCTTCGGCTATTTCACGCTGTATTGTTTCTAAAGGATCTTCAGTTCCTTCCACTGTCCCCGCCGGAAATTCTAATATCCGTCCCTGAATTGCAAAACGGTACTGGCGCACCAGTATAAGCTTACCTTCCGCTGTCACTGGTACAGCTAGAGCACCGCCAGGGTGACGAATACATTCCCATTCTCCTTCCGATTTATTCGGCAAACGCAAGCGATTAACTTCAAAATCAAACTTGCGTCCTTTATGAAACAGGCGTTGTCTCAGCAGTTGTGGTAATTCTCTACCTAATGGCATAGTAAAATCTGATTATCTGTGAATACAGAGGCAAAATCAGTGTTCTTCTACTTTTAAGGATGGTAATTTTAATTGTCCATCCATAAATGTACATCAGAACAGTCTACCTCTTTCAGCAGCTCTTTAATAACACAGCCGGAAACTGGTTCTATCCAATCTGGGGCAATTTCTGCCAGCGGGACTAACACAAAGCCCCGATCCCGCATTCGTGGATGGGGAATCTGGAGATTTGGTGTATCCAAAGTAATGTCATCATATAATAACAAATCCAAATCTAGGGTTCGTGGTCCCCAGCGTTCCTGACGCACGCGCCCAAATTGTTGTTCAATTCCTAACAAAATTTCTAATAACTGCTGGGGGAGTATTTCTACCTGCAATGTGACGCAGCCGTTGAGGTAATCTGGCTGTGGTAGCCCGACAGCTTTGGTTTGATACCAATGGGATCTGGCTTCTAAAACAATACCTGGCGTTTGGGCTAAAGTCTCTATAGCTGCTTCTAAAATTGTCTGAGAATCGCCGATATTACTACCAAGAGCAACGGCGCTTCGTCTTGGTTCTGCTTCGTCGTAGCCCGATGTAGACATTATGCTTTCCTGAAATAAGCCGTTTTCGGGCTGTCTTTGGGGATACTTGTCAATAGCTTTTATATTCGCAGTAGTTATCAAAATTGCAGCATTTTTTACCCAAATTTAAAAAACATTATTTTCTAGTGAATTCAGTTAATTATTTATAGGATATTATACTAAACACAATGGTAGTGCTATAACCCCAAAGTTGATTGATGGTGATTATATGGTTACTACTTTGAGCGAGGAACTGATGTGGGGAAGCTTACCTCCTGGTTCAAGCGAAGACCAACTAATTTGAGTGACTCTGGATAAGGAGGAACGAATGAGAGCTTACCACCAGCACATCTGGCGCAGACGAGGCAGTTACTGAGCAAAATGAAAATTTTACCATCTAAGATCAGGGTCAATCGGGCAACTGGCGCTAAACCACTCTATCGCCGCTTATGGTTTTGGGCGGGTTTGGGTGTTGGTGGTGGGATACTTGCCTCGATCTACGGCATTAGTTTAATAGATCGGACTTTGCCAGATAAGTCCGAGTTGAATGCTGTGTTTCGAGAGCAAACACTGACCATTAAAGCTGCTGATGGCAGCATATTACAACAACAAGGTGAAGCGACCAGAGAACAGCTAAAGCTAGAACAAATACCAGATAATTTAAAAAAAGCTTTCATCGCCTCAGAAGATCGAAGATTTAAGCAACACAACGGAGTTGATCCGCAAGGGATTGTCAGAGCGAGTTTGAATAATTTGCGATCGCAAGGTGTGGTAGAAGGTGGTAGCACCATTACCCAACAGCTAACGCGGATTCTGTTTTTGAAACAAGAGCAGACAATCTGGCGCAAACTCAAAGAAGTCCGCCTAGCCCAAAAAATGGAGCAAGAATTAACCAAAGATCAGATTCTAGAGCGTTACCTGAATCTGGTTTATTTGGGATCTGGAGCTTATGGTGTGGCAGATGCAGCCTGGGTATACTTTAGTAAGTCGCCAGATCAACTTTCCCTTGCCCAAATGGCAACGATTGCTGGATTAGCTCCTGCTCCTAGTTTATACGCCCCAGACAAAAATCCCGAAGCGGCAAAACGGCGGCGTGACTTGGTATTACTACGGATGCAAGAAGATAAAGTAATTACACCAGAGCAAAGACAAGCAGCCGTTCAAGAGCCATTAACCCTCAAAAGCAGTTCACCCAAGCGAGTCCAAGTAGAATCACCCTACTTTACCAGCTACATTCAAAAAGAATTGCCCAAGTATGTTTCTCCTAACGTGCTAAAAAGTGGAGGTCTAGTAGTAGAAACCACGCTCAACCCAAGTTGGCAAAAGGTGGCAGAAGAGGCAGTTGCGAAAACATTACGAAATCAAGGACGCTGGGAAAACTTTAAGCAAGCTGCAATGGTGGCCATAGACCCCCGCAACGGTGAAATAAAGGCAATGGTTGGGGGAAAAGACTTTGGTAAAAACCAGTTTAATCGAGTTACCCAGGCACAACGGCAGCCAGGATCGACATTTAAAGGGTTTGTATATGCCACTGCGATCGCTA
>CAXUOL010000973.1:0-2653 GCA_964252435.1 uncultured Nostoc sp. | reverse complement strand
TTGCGATCGCAGATTATCTAGTTTTGCCTACACCCCCAGCCGCAATGGATTTAGCAATCCTCGTGGAAACAGTCAAGGAAGCCGTCATCCCAGTGGGAACCCCCCATCGGGTATTGCTCACCAAAGTCGATACGCGCAGTCTGGGGGAAGCACAAGAAGCAAAAAATACTCTGACTCGCTTAGGTATTCCTACTTGTAATACCTTTATCCGTGCCTATAAAGCTCATGAACGAGCAGCACTAGAAGGTGTAGCGATTACTCAATGGCGAGGAGGAAACGCACGGGAGGCGGAATTAGACTACCGCCGTGCAGCTGATGAATTACAGCGTGATTGGAGAAAATAATAATGGCTAGGAAACAAAGTCTCTCTGACTTACTACAAGAAGAGGCGCAAAAATTTACACCCCCAGAAGGTGAATCTGCGATCGAAGTTACAGCCGAAAAAATTGTTGAAGAACAGGCTGCATCTGATGAAGAATCATTAGGACAACCACTTGAGGCAACTTCTACTAAGCGTACAAGTCCCACTAAAGCTGATTTAGAAGCAACTGTCAAAGAGTTGACAAGTAATCTAGAAACAAGCCACAAAAAAGAAGCATCTCTTGGACAAGAAATTGCTGATTTGCAATCAAAAGTATCTAAACAAAAAACATTTGCATCAGAACAAAAATCATTACTAGAACAGCTAACAAAAGAACTTGACGAAACCAAAAGGACAGCACTGCAACTTGCAGAAGCAAATTCCCAGCTGATAGAAGAAATTAATTCTTTAAAACAAAAATCACAACAAAAAGTAGAACAAAAAGCAGAAGAGAAATCTAAACTTGTTGTCAAAGAAACTAGCGCGATCAAACCAGTAAAAGACCACTACAATCCACTTAACTACAAAAAATCACATCGGTCATCGGAAACATTAGCTCAAAATCAACCTCAAAATCAACCAAATGACTATCCTGATAGTTCTAATGAGATGTGGTTACTTGACTAGAGTCAGTTAATCAGTCAGATAATCTATGGCACTACTTAATTCATCCGTCGTTCCAGCAGTGCCATTTCTGACCTAGACAATCTTCCTGCAAATGTCTTAACTATTGAGCTATTCCCGCCAGCAGCCCCACGCCGTCCCGAAGGGCGGCGCGGGGAGTATGTCACTTAATAGCAGTATTTTGCTCATGTTAAATTGAAAAATGAATATGCTCAGGTGCTATCTTTAAGGCTTCAAATTATTCAACTGATACAATTAGGAGATGTCCAGAGCGACTATGAGCAGTGGGGTTGATCAAGACGATGAATACAACCACAACCGTCAATAAACTCACCCTAGAAGAGTATCTTGCCTATGATGACGGCACAGACACCCAGTACGAACTTGTGGATGGAGAGTTGGTCGAAATGCCGCCGGAAACTGATAGAAATAACTTAATTTCTCTTTATCTACTGTCGGAATTTCTTAAGTTTGTGCCGATTCAACTCATTCGCCACAAAGATACAGAACTTGTGGTGATAGGCAACCGGACTCGTGTGCGACTGCCAGATTTGATGATTTTGACGCAAGAGTTATTAGCGGCTCTAGCAGGTGGGCGAGCTACGATTACCCCAGATATGCCTTCCCCAATAATGGTGGTTGAGGTTGTCTCTCCTGGGAAGGTGAATGAGGATAGAGACTACCGTTATAAGCGTTCTGAATATGCCGCACGGGGTATCCCTGAATACTGGATTGTTGACGCTGATAAAGATCGAGTTACCTTGCTGACTCTGGTAGATGGGCTGTATGAAGAAACTGCGTTTCAGGGAAAAGACCTGATCAGGTCTGTAACTTTTCCAACGCTGGATTTGACCGCAGCCCAAGTATTGGCAGCCGGACAGGTCTAATATTTGACTTTTCCCCGTTAAGTCTGGAAACGCCAGATAATAATAGCAACTTATGTAGCGAAGGCTTAGGTTATATCTACGTTTGTAGTAAGCGATTCATCGCTCAAAACAAAGATTATCAGGACTAAAGTCCTTACTACAAACTTTAATTTTTTTACACCTAGCTAATTAATGGGTTGACCACAAAAGTCTAAAATATGCTGCGCGGTGATTTGTGGTTGTTCCAAGTGAGGGAGATGACCACAATCTTGAATCCAGGTGAGAGTACTGTGTGGAATTGCGCTTTTAAATCTTATGGCATCCCTAGTACCCAAAATTTTATCAGAATCGCCCCACAAAATTAGTGTTTGTTGCACAATTTTTGATATAGCTGTGAATCTAAAAGCACTGTAACCACCACTTTTAGTGAAAGAAATCACAGCTTGATGCCAACTCGGCATTTGTAAATGTAATGCTCCACAACATAACGCATCGATAGAGGCAAGACTTTGATTTTTATATCCATTGCGAGAAACGCGATCGCGCACTTTCATATTACTCAAAAACCGAGTTGCTAAATAATCTAATGGGGGAAACATGAATTTGCTCAATCGCGAACCACCCGCCAATCCCGCGCTATCAATTAACACCAGCTTTTTGACTGCTTCTGGGTAAGCCAACGTAAAATCAATCGCCGTCGCACCGCCCATCGAAGCGCCCACTAAAATTACAGGTTGGTTAATTAGCCTTTTCCAGAAATAATAAAGATGGGTTTTAATCGCAGTTGGGCTATAGGCAATTC
>CAXUOL010000972.1:0-2666 GCA_964252435.1 uncultured Nostoc sp. | reverse complement strand
GGGTTAGGGTGGGGTAAAACCCTGGTTAATCTAGCTATTTCAGACTTGTGTGTACACTGTAGCCTAAAAGGAGAGAGGCTTTGAATCTGTTTTAGCTTGAAGCAGAATTCATCCCACATCCTACCTGTTAGGGAGGTGTGGGATGAATTCTGGGCAATAAGGAATTGACCGACAAGCGGCATTAAACGCAGTTTAATCAGCAATGTTGGTCGTTGGCGCAGCCTCTCGAAGAGATGACGAATTGCCTCTCTCTGTGATTGGCAACGAGTCAATGAGGTCTTCAACAATGCGAGTCATTGTCGTATCCTTTATCGCTGCATATAGCCGTAACTTATTTAATCTGCGTTCACTCATTCGCATTTTGAACCATTCTGTTTTCATTTTGTAACCACATATTACCTACATTCATGATATTATCAGACAACAAGGAGGTGATGAAAAGTGTTGAAAGCAGTTAAGGTCAGGCTATACCCAACAACCGAGCAACAAGAAAGTCTAGCTAGATCGTTCGGTTGTGCTAGATGGTATTGGAATTATGCACTACAGCAAAGCATTCAGCACTATGAACAAACCGGAAAGTCATTAAAAATGAGTGTGTACAAGGGTTTACTACCTCAACTAAAAGTAGAATATCCGTAGGTTTTAGCAAGATTGCTATTCGTCAGTTTTGCAGTGCGTAGCTATTAATCTAGAGAAAGCTTACAAAAATTTTTTTGAAGGAGGGGCCAAGTTTCCAAAGTTTAAATCAAAATTTGATAAGCAGTCTATACAGTATCCACAAAGTATTGCTGTTGTAGGTGATAAGTTAAAGATTCCTAAGATTGGTGAAGTGAAGGCAGTATTTCACAGACAAGTTTTGGGAATAATTAAAACTGTCACCATTAGCAAAACTGCTACTGACAAGTACTTTGCCTCAATCTTGGTCGTTCGCGTAGCGTCTCCCTTAGGAGAAGGTGGATGCAGTGATAATAAGCTAGGTGGAGATAAAATACTCGGTATTGATCTTGGGCTAAAGGACTTCGCAATTGTCCATGATGGGGAAGAATTTACTAAGTATTCCAACCCAAAACTTCTTTTACGCCATGAGAAAAATCTAGCTCGTAAACAGAAAAAATTTGCTCGTAAAGTAAAAGGTAGTAAATCAAGACAAAAACACAAAAAGCTAGTAGCGAAGATTCACGAACGAGTATCAAATTCCCGCCAAGATTTTCTGCATAAACTCAGCAGAAAGTTAGTTAATGAAAGCCAAATTATTGTTGTGGAGAACCTTCACATCAAGGGAATGGTACGGAACCGGAAGCTATCAAAAAGTATATCCGATGTGGGTTGGGGGATGTTCGTCAATTTCCTTGATTACAAGTTAAAAGACAGAAACGGACAACTTGTAGAAATAGGTAGATTTTTCCCCAGTTCTAAAACTTGTTCATGTTGTGGTCATGTTGTTGATGAGTTGCCGCTAGATATCAGAGAGTGGGATTGCCTGAAGTGTAAATCTCATCATGATAGGGACGGGAACGCCAGCCAGAACATCAGAACAGAAGGCATTCGGATATTATCTATGGACGGAGGGAACCCCGTTCTTGCCGAGTCGAGGCCAAGTAAGACCAAGAACCCGCAAGCGGGAAAGGCATTTGTCGATGAAACCGGAAGCCTACACCGACCCGTCAGGGCGGTGTAGGTAGTTCACGATCGTATCGTTTAGCGATCGCTAAATTAGCTTCGGCTGTCAAATTCCCGAAATTGGTTTCTTGGGTGCGGACATCACCCCGCCAGCCGTTAAGGAAAACGTTGGTTTTCCCAAAAATCTGACCATCTTGGGCAATAATTACTTTTTTGAGTGCTTTTGTAATGGTAACAATTTTGGCATCGGGTTTCCCACCCACAGCTGCTACACCTTGGGAATCAGTCGCATAAGCACCGCTGATTTTGGGGTCAATACTTTATAGATGAAAAGTAAGAAAGGTAGGAAAAGTAGGATGTTTTTTCTTCCCCCTTGATTATCAGATTATTACAGGGTAATTTGATATCTTACGTGCAGCTTTTGAACAGGAGTTTGGGGTATGTAAAAAAGTCATTGAAATTTTAAAAGTAAATTTTCAGATGAAAAAACTGAAATAAAATAGGGAATATAGAGTTAAAAAAATGCGCTTTTTTTAACTCCTTTTATATTGATACTTAATCAATCTACCTTTTCGGGGCAATAACCATTGGTTGCGATCGCATGAATCGAGGGATGCAAAAAAATCTAAAATTTGATAATCCGCAACTTAGCAACTTATATCATGTCCGCATAATTAGTTATGATTCCCACAGTCATTGCACCCCACACGCCTGTCGCTCATGCGCTAGCCTCTCCCTTTGGGAGAAGACCGCACTGGCTCCCCTTAATCCCCTCCCCGCTCTTCGGGCTACGGTGTACACACAAGTCGGAAAAACTTCATCCACCAAAGATTTGCAGTGCGTTACGGTGGCGTGACAAAGCTAAATTGTTGCAATCATGGCGATGCCTACGGTGGTCACTGAGCTTCTTGTACTGAGCGCAGCTTCTTGTACTGAGCGCAGCTTCTTGTACTGAGCGCAGTCGAAGTATGTCGAAGTGCGGGCTACGCCAACGCATTTGTTATTTCGGCGTACTCATTTGTTATTTCGGCGTACTCATTTGTTAT
>CAXUOL010000971.1:0-2668 GCA_964252435.1 uncultured Nostoc sp. | reverse complement strand
GTCCCGATACTGGCGGTCAGGTAGTTTACGTCCTTGACCAAGCAAAGAGCCTAGAGAAGCAGCTACAAGAAGATGCCCTGCTTGCGGGTTTAGAGAAATTGAATGTCGAGCCAAAGGTAATTATTCTCACCCGCTTGATTCCCAATAGTGATGGTACTCTATGTAATCAACGGCTAGAAAAAGTCCTTGGTACCGAAAATGCCTGGATTTTGCGAGTGCCTTTACGGGATTTTAATCCTAACATGACTCAAAACTGGATTTCTCGGTTTGAGTTTTGGCCTTATCTAGAAACTTTCGCCATTGACTCAGAAAGAGAACTACGGGCAGAATTTCACGGCACACCTGACTTAATAGTTGGAAACTATACTGATGGAAATTTAGTAGCATTTTTGCTGGCGCGACGGCTAAAAGTTACCCAATGTAATGTTGCCCATGCTTTAGAAAAATCTAAATACTTGTTCAGTAACCTCTACTGGCAAGAATTAGAGGATAAATATCATTTTTCCTTGCAATTCACAGCTGATTTGATTGCGATGAATGCTGCCAATTTTGTGATTAGCAGTACCTACCAAGAAATTGTCGGAACACCGGATAGTGTGGGACAGTACGAGTCTTATAAGTGCTTCACTATGCCAGAGTTGTATCATGTTACCAATGGGATTGAATTATTTAGTCCCAAATTTAATGTTGTACCGCCTGGAGTAAACGAAAATAATTACTTCCCCTATACCCAAAATAAAGACCGAGTAGAGAGCGATCGCCAACGCCTTGCAGAAATGCTCTTTACCTTGGAAGATCCCACGCAAATCTTTGGCAAACTAGACGATCCTAACAAGCGCCCTCTCTTCTCAATGGCGCGTCTTGACCACATCAAAAACCTCACAGGTTTAGCTGAATGTTATGGTCAAAGTAAAGAATTACAAGACCATTGCAACTTAATTTTAGTAGCGGGCAAATTACGCGTCGAAGAATCAGATGACAACGAAGAACGCAACGAAATTATTAAACTCTACCAAATAATTGACCAGTACAATCTCCACGGGAAAATTCGTTGGTTGGGTGTGCGCCTCTCCAAAACTGATTCTGGTGAAATTTACCGAGTCATTGCCGATCGTCAGGGAATTTTTGTCCAACCAGCTTTATTTGAAGCTTTTGGTTTGACAATTTTAGAAGCTATGGTTTCAGGATTACCAACTCTTGCCACACAGTTTGGTGGACCACTGGAGATTATTCAAGATAAGGTGAATGGATTTTTGATTAACCCAACGAATTTAGAGGAGACAGCCACCAAAATTGTAAACTTCATCACTAAATGCGAACAAAATCCTAACTATTGGAGTGAAATTTCTCAGCGAGGAATTGACCGAGTTTACAGCACCTATACTTGGAAAATTCACACTAGCAAGCTGTTATCATTAGCACGGATTTATGGCTTCTGGAACTTTACCTCCAAGGAAAATCGGGAAGATTTATTACGCTATATAGAAGCTTTGTTTTATTTAATTTACAAGCCAAGAGCGCAACAGCTATTAGAGCAGCATAAGTATCGATAAGAAGTGAGGAGTGAGGAGTTAAGAGTGAGTAATTATGAAAATTTAAAATTCTCTTAACTCCTAACTCTTAACTCTTAACTTTTAACTAAATTGTCAACGCACTCCAAGTTCGTTGACCAACTATTCCATCTACACCTAAATTTTGCTGGTTTTGAAAGGCTTTGACAGCAGTCTCTGTTAGTGCGCCAAAAATACCATCTACTCTCACAGCATAACCGTTAGACACTAATAGCTGTTGTAAGGCTCTGACAGCAATACCAGAACTACCGAAATAAAGAGTCGGTAGAGGTTGGCTACTAAACTTTTGGAACCGTCCTGTAGCCTTTGTACGAACTTTACCTCCAGACTGAAAAGACTTCTTAGGCTTACCTAGGTTAGAAGAAACTAGTCCCAAATTCTTTTTGCTGATTTTCTGAAGTATGTGTTCTTTTTCTAGTTTCAGCGCTGAGGGAGAAGCCTGGGAAATCCCATGTGTCTGCATGAATTCAGGTGGTGTAACTTTAGCAGTTATCTCTAACTGACTCTGTTTTGACTGCTTTACGTCATTTTCCATTTGAAATAATTGCTGCTGTGGCAAATTGGCCCCAGATGCTTGTCTGATTGTAAATACGCCCGTCATCATCAGGCCAATTTCAGTCATTTTAGTTTATTTTACTTCAACCAATATTTCTTTTAATCAACAACATTGTTGCTGTCTGGGATAGTACATACTGACCAAACAAAAAAGTTATGTACTAATTTTTTCAGATAATATTTTCATGTTCATATTTGCTCACCTCCGATTCTATTTATTCAGATTAATATACTTAATTAAGCCATCAAGTTATCAGATATACTATCTAAATCAATGGTTTAGACAATAACATACTATACGATCATCTGGGAATGCCATCAAACAAATTTACCTAGTTATATTTGGATCGTGCTTGGTATGCTGATGTTGCTTTTATCATGTTTATACTGCCAGTAAAAATACTACTGGATTCATCGAGTCAGTTTTTAACTATTGATTAAAAGCTCTTAATTAATTTGTAAGGATTCAGCACCCAGGAGTCAGGAGTCAGAATTTATAAGTAATCTAGAATAATTAGTATATTTATTCATTAAATATTCTT
>CAXUOL010000970.1:0-2674 GCA_964252435.1 uncultured Nostoc sp. | reverse complement strand
GAACAATTTGCTTGGCTACATCGCATTTCTGAGATGGTTGTGCAAGTTGATGAAATGCTCCAAGCAGACGAACCGATATTGCTAGACGATTTCCAAAAATTGATTGCTGATGTCCGCACACTCATTGTACCGTTAGAGACGGGCAATACCTTCGAGAGAAAGTATTACAACGCTCTCCAGCGCGAACCTGGTGCTGTGTTGGCACACGCGGAAATATCCAGATTCCTCACGTCTAAGGTTTGATTGCTAATTTACCCAAACAGTGCTGAGTACAAAAGTAAGAATCGTACTCAGCACTTCAGCACTCATCAACCAACTGCCACCAAAGGCTGAGGTATTTCAGCTTTATGCCATACCGATTGTCCTGTCAGCAGTTCTACAACATCCATCCCATTCCCAATCACACCTGGTACACTCGGATATCCGGCACTTGCTCCGACGAAAAACAGGTTAGATAACTCTGTCGTATATCCCAGACGATTTAAACCAACCTGTTTGGGAATTAATTTCGCACCGTAAATATTACCCTGCGGCTGTCCTAGATAAAATTCGCTGGTGGTAGGTGTGCCGTAAACTTTCATCCGGGCGTAGTTGTCCACATCTGGAATCAAATCTCGTACACTTGTCATCATCTGCTGATAAACTTCTCGCTTTTTGGCTTTATAGGCTTTTGGATTAGTTTTGTGCAGATTTTCAAATGGTTTATAAGAACAGACAGTCGCAATCTCTAAAACGTGATGTCCTTTTGGCCCCATCCCTGGTTCGCTAGATTTCATCGTTGGACAAGAGAGGAAAATCCACGGATGACTGAAGTCACCTGCCAATTGTTGTTGATATTCTCTATTCAGGTCGCCTGTGGGATAATACCAAATATTCCAATTACCGATGCCGTAACGTTGAGGATCGAAACGGCTATCTAAACCCAAGTAGATATTGAAAGCACTGGCTGAGTATTCGTAACTGGTTAGACGTTGATGCTCTTTGTGACTCAAAGCTTCAGAATCATGCATCAACTCCACTGTTAATTTGGGGTCGAGGTCGCTGATATAAGCTTTGTTGGCACAATACCTTATACCATCGGCAATGACACTATGGACATTGTGGTTGCTAACTTGAATATGGCTTACCGGAGTTGAGTATTTGATTATACCTCCACCTGTGGTAATGACGTTTGCAATGGTGTTAACAAAGTGTTTGAAGTGATGTTTGGGATAATAAGCACCTTCTGAGTAGTCCCAAGTTAGAGAAGTGTGCGTGAGTAGCGCAATTTCTTCGGGTGGTAGTGCATAGTCCCCACTTTGTCCTGCCAACAATGCTTGTAGTTTAGGTGATAACCCGATATGGTTATACAAATCTTGGAGAGTCCAATTGCGCTTCAAAAATAAATTCAAATATTTTGGTAATTTTAACCAGTCAGACAACTTGCGATCAAACCAGTGTAATTCCTGCACTAGGCTGCGAATTTCTTGGTGGAGTTGCTGAATTTCATTGCAGTAACGGTTGATAGCATTAGCTTCTTCTGGAAATATGGAGAGTAAACGCGATCGCAAATTTTCCCATCCCAAAGGAATTTTGAAATCTGCCTCTGGTGTGATAACTCGATCGATGCAGTCAGGATCGAGGCTATTAAAGGGTACATCTTGATTAAGATACTCAAGAAATTGACCTATAGTCTGACCAGAACCACATTGAGAAATATAATGTACGTCAGCACAAAAACTATATTCCCCGTAATCAAAGGTGTGACAACATCCACCAGGTAAATAATGTTGTTCTAGAACTGCTACCCGATAGCCTTGTCGAGTTAAACAAGCTGCTGCCGAAAGTCCGCCTAGTCCGGCTCCCAGTATCACATAATCGAAGATTTCCATATCAGTCTCCTTTGGCAATCTTGATTTCGGTGTTATCTAAATAGAATTCAGGAGTCAGGAGGTCACTGAGCTTAGTCGAAGTGAGCCAGAATTCAGAATTGAATTCTGTGCTACTGGTGGATGAATAAACGGCGTTTTTGCACCCCCACTAAATCAAAGATTTAGTGGTCTTCAATTAGTGGCGGGTCTGAATCCCCCACTAATTGATTCTGATTCCTGAATTCTGACTTCTGGATTCTTTTTCAAGGTCTTTTATCGCTGTTTTTACCAGTAGAAATGCCAAAATACTCAGCGCCTCTTCACCTAGCAGTTTTCATTCAATGAAAATTGCTAGATAAAGCATTCGAGAGAAGGTGCAAATATTTTTATCATTAATAGGAATAATTGCACCATCACCGAATATTCTGATATTTAGCTGCGGCAATTTTTGCCAACAACCTCGCTAACATTTAGATGCCCTGAAGGATGTTTAACAGTTCACTGATTTAATTTAGAGTAACCGCAAAAAACTTAGCTTAAAATCCCTGTTGAAGCTTGCAGATAGTTAGCAGGCGATAATTTAAGACTTTAAGCCCTATGCTCTTTATCCTTTATGTATTAATCTTATCGAAACTATCAAAACTTGTTTGAAAATAGTTGCTTTTCTTCACAAAAACTTACTAAAGTATTAATTAGCTAAAACTATATAGAAAGCAAAGAAAAAATAATAACTCCAAACTCCAAACTCAAAACTCCTAACTACTAACTAATAACTAATAAAAACAAAATAAATAAAAAAAAAAAAATAAAAAATTAAAAAATAA
>CAXUOL010000969.1:0-2684 GCA_964252435.1 uncultured Nostoc sp. | reverse complement strand
TAGATTGGCTAATTGTGGCAGTGATTCCCGAAGGCGAATTTATGGAGCAAATTAATGCCAACACCCGCATCACTATTTTGCTGTGCATAGTTGCTTTTTTAGTGGCTACAAGAATTGGGATTTTGACTGCTCGTTGGGTAATTAAGCCGATTTTACAATTAAACAGATCGGCGAAGAAAATTGCTCAAGGTGAATGGGAGCAACTACCAGACATTCAGCGTTCCGATGAACTGGGAGAATTAGCCAAATCATTTGAAACTATGGCAAAGCAACTCCAAGCATCCTTTAGTGCTTTAGAAGCAAAGAATGCCCAAATGCAAGTTTTAAATGAGGCGCTATCTCATAATCAGAGTCAGCTAACTCAATTTTTAGAAGCCATGCCAGTAGGTGTATTTATCATCGATGCTGAAGGTGAACCTTATTATACAAATCAGATTGGGCAGCAAATTCTCGGTCAAGGAGCAATCACAGAAGTTAGCTCCGAAGAATTATCAGAGGTATATCAAGCTTACCTTGCCGGGACAGATCAACTTTACCCCAGCGATCGCTTGCCGATTTTGAGAGCATTGCTTGGAGAAAGCACCAGAGTTGATGATATGGAAATTCGCTGTTGTGGCAAGATTACTCGCATTGAGGTTTTAGGAAAGCCAATTTATGATGAATCAGGGAATGTGGCTTTTGCGATCGCCACATTTTTTGATATTACCGAACGCAAACAAACAGAAAAGTTATTAGCGGCATACAATCGCACCTTAGAGGCTCAAGTAAAAAAACGTACTGAAGAGTTCCAGCAAGTTATTGAGCAACTGCAAACCACCCAAGAAGAACTGATTCAATCGCAAAAAATCGCTGCACAGGAACAACAAGCAGCCGTTCGGGAAGCGGCGCGAAGTGCTGCCGCCAACCTCGCCAAAAGTGAATTCCTTGCTAACATGAGCCACGAACTGCGTACCCCACTCAATGCCATTCTTGGTTTTACCCAAGTCATGAGTCGAGATTATTCGCTATCTAGCGAACATCAAGAAAACTTGGCAATAATTAATCGTGCTGGCGAACATCTACTGAAATTAATTAACGACATTCTCGAAATGTCTAAAATCGAAGCTGGCAAAATCACATTAAATTGCAGCAGCTTTGACTTAATTCATTTGTTGAAGAACTTAGAAGAGATGTTGCACTTGCGTGCTGCATCTAAAAATTTAGAATTATTGTTTGAATGTGCGCCAGATATTCCTAAATACATAGAAACAGATGAAAATAAACTGTGTCAAGTATTGCTCAACCTGTTGGGAAATGCGATCAAATTTACCGATCAAGGGAGGGTGACGTTACGGGTGAGCAGGGGAGCAGGGGAGCAGGGGGAGCAAAATCTTTCTTATCACCCTCATCTCTTCTTTGAGGTACAAGATACTGGCTGTGGTATTGCCCCACAAGAACTTGACTTGCTGTTTGAGGCTTTTGAACAAACCGAAATCGGCAGAAAATTCCAACAAGGGACGGGACTGGGTTTAGCGATTAGCCGTAAATACGTGCAACTGATGGGAGGAGATATTACTGTCAGCACGATGCCTGGTGTCGGTAGTACATTTGCCTTTGATGTTCAGATTGCTCTAACTTGCCCCAGAGAAATCCCGATAAACCAAATTAAATCACAAATTAGAGCTTTAGCACCAAGTGAAAAAGTATACCGCATCCTAGTAGTTGACGACTCCAAAGAAAGCCGAATCTTGTTAGTTAAAATTCTCACATCTCTAGGCTTTGAAGTTAATGAAGCTACAGATGGTAGTGAAGCGATCGCTAATTGGCAATCTTGGCAACCACACCTGATTTTTATGGATATGCGAATGCCAGTCATGGACGGTTACGAAGCCACAAAAATTATTAAAGCTAGAGAAATCGGGCATGGGACAGCCAATACGCGGAGGTTCCCAAAATTGAAACAACTAGTGTCATCGGGGAGCCAGTACCTTGCAGAAGAGTTAACCGATTCAGGCGAAGGTGAGGTTATGAAAGTTGTACGCAAAGAGTCCTCCACACCAGAAACAACTGGTGTGATAGAAAATGATCCTTCTGGTGCGTCCACTTTGCGATCGCGGATGCCAACAGCCTTGGCTTTCCCTTACAACTTTTCTAGAACAATGCCGGATAGCTCCAATACAAATACAATAATTATTGCCCTAACTGCTAGCGCCTTTGAGGAAGAACGCCAGAAAATTTTGTCCATTGGCTGTGATGATTTTATTCGCAAGCCATTCAAACAGGAAGTATTATTGGAAAAACTGAGCAAACATCTGGGTTTAAAATATACCAATCAAGTAGAAACCACAAACACAGTAGTTGTCGATCAAGCTACACAGATTTTTGTCAGTGTTGCCGAACTCCTGGGACATTTATCACAAATGTCACCTGAGTGGCTCCAACAGATTCACTATGCCGCAGCCAGCTGTAGCGATGAACTGATTTTAGAGTTACTCAAGCAAATTCCATCAGATAATGCTCAAGTTTCCCAAGTTCTCAGGGATTTAGCAAATAACTACCAGTTTGAGAAAATCATGGAATTGACTACAACAAACTTAGAATGAATTACGAGCATTTAGACCTTAATAAAAAAGATATTTTGATCATTGATGATATGGCGGATAACCTCCGGGTTTTATCCTCCATATTGACAAGGGAAGGGTATA
>CAXUOL010000968.1:0-2685 GCA_964252435.1 uncultured Nostoc sp. | reverse complement strand
GGGGAGCAGGGGAGGATAATTAATGACAAATGACAAATGCCCAATCCTCAATACCCAACTAGCTGGATATAAGCTAGTTTGTAATTCTTAACACACTTGTTTTAGTGTTTGTATCCCAAATATTACTGCTTATTTAGCGTCAAAGTATTGGAAAATACTTAGATGACCGACTTTCGATAACTATTATTTGATGATAGCTATCGTTAAAATCTATGCAAGCTTTACCTCAGATCATCGAGCTATAAAGCTTAGAGTTAAAAATTGACTGTTTGCCGCTGATGCTTGTGTTAAAAACATCACTATTAGAGTAGATGCTATATCTACAACGGGCTACGCTTACGTACTAATGTAGCACGGGGTCAGAGTGTCTTATTTTTTCATCTTCGCAGGTAGTAGAGTACTTCACCAAGCATGATATGGTACTGCTTGTAGCTTCTGGAACTAGCTTGAAAACAGCCAATATTTTTGAAGTTATGCATACCTTAGTCATGACATTGAACGGAGCAGAATTTTTTGAGAGAGTCTCAGTGCTATCACGGTTATGCCAGCAGCAGTTGTCACTACTGCTAGCTGTAGATAACCAAGGTAATATTACTCCTGAAAGTATCTGTCAATCACTGGCACAAGAAACAGAGAAAACTATAGGTAATGCTAGTATTGGTTCCTTTGAGGTAGAACATCAAATTTTTGTTGAAAGACAATTACTCAAGTCCCAATGCTTACTAGCACACGCTATAGTACGTAAAGCTACGACAGGCAAATACACTCACTTTATTGAAGTTTATGAGGGAGATTTGGACTTCTACCGTAAGTCTAATAGGGTCATGCAGACCAATATGCCCAAATATCACATAATCATGACTGAAATGTTGAATGATGTGTTGATTATTGGTCAGTTAGAAGTGGAAAAATTAGAGTACAGACCAACATCCTTAAATTTGGTTGAACATAGCCGACAATCGCCAGAACAAATACAGATGAATCTGGGCTATCGGCGCTTGATTTTTTTCACCAGTCAATATAAATTTGTAACCTGCTGCATCGACAAAAAACTTCTGGCACACATTTTGACTAACTTGTTTTCAAATTCGATTAAATATTTCTCAGATGATAGCATTTTCAAATTTAATTTCCTTAGTCAAGATAGACAAGCCACATTTGAAATTCAAAATTTGCAAATTTGTATTTTCCAAGAAGATATAAGATATTTTCTTGAATTATTTTATCACACTATAAATGGTGTTAGTCTACTAAATACTAGATTAGAAAGGGTAATTTTAAAAAAGCGTGTAGATATCTAAAAAGTTACAATAATTATTACAAGGATCGTTTTTTTTAATAATTGTCACTGATAAATAATAAAATATAAAGATGAGGTAATGTATGGCCAAAATATTAATAATAGAAGATGAGGAAGCAGTCAGGGAAAACATTTTAGATTTGCTAGAAGCTGAGGATTTTGAAACTATTGCTGCGGCTAATGGCAGAATCGGGGTAAATTTGGCTATCTCCAAAGTTCCTGATTTAATTCTTTGTGATATGATGATGCCAGAACTTGATGGTTATGGCGTGCTAACAGCATTACGTCAATATCCATCAACGGCAACAATTCCCTTCATCTTTCTCACTGCCAAATCTGCCAAATCTGACTTCCGTCAAGGTATGGATATGGGGGCAGATGACTATATAACTAAGCCATTCACTCGAGCTGAGTTATTAAGTGCCATTATGAATAGGTTGGAAAAATACGCTACTTTAAAAAGGTATTTATCTCCTCAGACTGTAATTAATAACTTGTCTCCAAAAATGCAGTTGTTAGAAATTAGCTTACACCGAGCTATAAAACAACATAACTTTCAAGAATTTGAAATTTATTATCAACCAATAGTCGATATCGCATCTGGAAAAATAGTAGGTGCTGAAAGTTTATTGCGCTGGGAAAGTCCAGAATTAGGAATGATTTATCCAACAGAATTTATTCCATTAGCAGAGTCTACAGGTTTAATTGTTCCGATTGGTAAATGGGTATTAAAAAGGGTATGCAAACAAATTAAAAGCTGGCGTGATGCGGGAATTCATTCCTTGAATGTTGCTGTAAATCTGTCAGTAATTGAATTTAATCAGCCAGATTTCATTCATAATGTAGTGAATTTTATATCTGTGAATAATTTAGAACCAGATGACTTAGAACTAGAACTTACTGAAAGTATGATTATGCAAGATGTAAATAGTGCGATCGCTACTATGAGCAAATTGCAATCTTTGGGTGTAAAAATTGCGATCGATGATTTTGGTACGGGTTATTCTTCTTTGATTTATCTGAAAAACTTACCAATTAATACATTAAAAATAGACCGTTATTTTATCCATAATGTTGCTAACGATTCGCAAAAATCAGCCATCGCTAAGGCATTAATTGAGATGGCTCATAATCTCAATCTAGATGTAGTGGCTGAAGGTGTAGAAACAGAAGCAGAACTAGATTTTTTACGCCAATATAACTGTAATTCTATGCAAGGTTTTCTATTTAGTCGTCCCTTACCATCTGCAGAATTTGAAAAATTTTTTGTTAACTAACAAATATTTATATGTGTAAATATTGGGCATTGGGCAAAACAGTGCTGTACATAGATAGCGGGGCGTTTAGCCCGTGCTGAGTTAGGAGTTAGGAGTTAGGAGTTAGGA
>CAXUOL010000967.1:0-2688 GCA_964252435.1 uncultured Nostoc sp. | reverse complement strand
GCAACGAACTCATAATTCGTCTTCAGGCTGGTTCGATTCCAGCAGGGCGCACTGAATCATCAAAAAGTAGTAATAGAGGGCATGAGGCATAGGGCGTTAGGAGTGCTGTTAGCGTCAGCGGGGCGTTTAGCCCGTGCTGAGTTAGGAGTAGAGACGCGATTAATCGCGTCTGTACAAGAGTTAGGAGTAGAGACGCGATTAATCGCGTCTGTACAAGAGTTAGGAGTTTTGTTTATCTCCTTGTCTCCTCATCTCTCTGCACCCTGCACCCCTCTCCCTGCACCCCAATCCCCAATCTTACCGAGATGGTAAAGTTTCAAATCTGAATTCAGTTCCTACTTTAAGTTTATTGCTATAGCGAGGAGACACGAGTAGCGATGTGTCATAAGGATTTGGTAAATCAGGAGTACGAATATAAGGATCGTTGCCAACTTGTTGAGTCAGCGCATCATGATATAAACTATTAATCAAATTAGCATCGCGGGCAATTTCATTTTCTGGAAAGGAACCACCGAAACCGGAACCAGATCCGAGAAATGAGTCTAGTTGACGCTTAAGGCTGCCATTTTCGTAGAAATTGCGATCGTGACGAAAATAAGCTCGTTCAAATACATCATTCGTAGTTTCAGAATTGGGTGTTGCTGTTTGGGCAGATGCAATAGAGGGAAAAGCAATACCAGCAGCAAGCAGCACCAATAAACCACCAAGGGTTTTGAATTTTATACGCACGTTTCTAACTCCTCAACTTTTGCTTTGGGCGAATCTTAATTTATGCTGAAGTTCAGAACTCTAATCAGTTCAACCTTTGGTGTAGCACAACTTTTAATGTTTTGTAATGACGTATCCTACTGAAACTCTTACCCACTCAGATATTTGGGCAACCACTTCTGGTTTGACCACTTTGCGCCACAAGCTACTAGATTTATTTTGCCAACTTGCTTATCAAGAGGGTGATTTTCTCCTCTCTTCTGGGCTGCATAGTTCTTATTACGTCAATAAGACACAAGTAACACTCCATCCTCAAGGCGCTTTAGCAATTGGACGGTTACTATTTCCTTTATTACCTGTAGATACACAGGCTGTAGGTGGTTTAACAATGGGGGCTGACCCAATTGTGACAGCAGTGAGTATAGTTTCTGTTTATGAAAACCGCCCGATACCAGCGCTGATTATTCGCAAGGAAGCCAAGGGTTATGGAACAAGAGCTTATATAGAAGGCCCCAGTTTACCAGAGGGCGCAAAAGTAGTAGTTTTGGAAGATGTAGTAACAACTGGGCAATCTGCTCTCAAAGCAGTTGAGCGTCTTAAAGATGCAGGTTATACCGTAAATCAAGTAATTTCACTGGTAGATAGGCAACAAGGGGGAGGTGAGTTGTACCAGTCAGCAGGGTTGAAGTTTGAAACTTTGTTTTCGATTCAGGAAGTTCAAGAACGCTACCGACAACTTGCAAATTCATGAACAAAAGGAGATAAACATGCAAGCAATAGTATCCACAGAACTAACACAAGAAAAAGTCGATAAAGCTGTGAACGCAATTCTTGAAGTACTAGGAAAGCCAGAAAATGATTTACACCACAAAGCACTAACAGCTTTTGAGAGTGGCGATCATCAAACTGTAAAGAGACTGGCATCTACCAACCTGACTGATAATTATTGCAAAGCTTTGGGATACTTGGGAGGAGCGCTGAAACTGACTCCAAACACTGATACTATTTTGGCAGAATCGGCTCGTAGTGCAGCTGAATTTGTGAAAGAAAAAGCATTGCAGCACCTTGGTATTAAGATCGCTGATGCTTTGAATTAACCAATGCAATAAGCTTGCGCGATCGCTCTAAGAGGATGTTTGAAAAGTTTTCTTCTCGGTAACAAAACGTTGTAGATCCCCCTAAATCCCCCGATAAATTGGGGGACTTTGATTCCGGTTCCCCACTTTTTAAGGGGAGCCAGCGCGGTCTTCTCCCTTGGCGTTAGCCTCTCCCTTTGGGAGAAGGGGAGACGCCTTGGCGATAGCGCCGGCGGCAAGCGAGTCTTCTCCTGTCGGAGACGCTAAGAGCGAACGAGCGTCTGGGGGTTTCCCCCATGAGCGACTGGCGTGGGCTAGGGGGGATCAGTTAGTGCCTAAAATCACAGTCAACCACTTTTCAAACAACCTCTAAATAAATCAAAAAACCCTCCTGAAAAACCAGGAGAGACAGGAAGGTGGGGAATGGGGCGGGAACTCGCTTGTTTAATTGCCAGCCTTCAGACCTTTACGAATCTGTAGAAGCTCTTGAAAATGCTGAACCCTGAACAAATCAATCCCCTAAAACTCCTTTCAGTTCCGTTAGAGATGCGATCGCATCTACCTGAAATTCCGACAATTTATTTTTGCCTAACGCCTACAGGTAATACTGTAGGACTAGCCCTTTCAAGGTGAGCAGATGTACTATCAAAGTTTTGACGGCATTTCAGGCATTGACTGCAATTGAACAAAGAAATGCTGCATTCAACCCCAAATTTTTGGACTGTAAATTAAGCGATCGCATCCTCAAAGGTAGGAAACTTGGTTGAAATTGATTGTTTTTATGTAGTACGAACGTTCACCTTGAAAGGGCTACTCCTATACCCTTTAAAAAAGCTAAAGCTGAATTTATTGACATCCTGCCACCGCTAACCCGGAGTACCGGGTATAGCGGGGGATTCCAAAG